>JAZKXP010000066.1:0-40515 GCA_045611665.1 Alphaproteobacteria bacterium
AAACGCCTTTAATCGAGGCGTTTTTTTTATATCTTGAATACATCCTCTCCGATATTTTGTCAAATATTTTAAAATAATCTTGCAATATTCTAATTTTTATGATATAATAGTCGGAAATATTACAAAAATATGGAGAAAACCAAAATGGAAAATTTCGACATTTTAAATAACATGACTGCAGATGAAATCAAAAAATATATGCATACTCATAAAGCCCTGCTGAGTGCCGAAGATCGAAAAAAAGTTGTTCATCTGTGGCAAACAAAAAATACGGCCGAAGTCAAAAAACATGCCGAAGAAATGGCTCAAAATCTTCCTGTTCGTTCTGCCTCACCGGAAGAAGTCCCGCCTTATTATTCAGCCACTATGGATACACGGACTCCGGCGGTTCAAAAACTCTATCAGGACATTGAAAAACTGCGTGATATATATCAAATAAAATTACTCAATACATTAATTGAATATGATTTTTGGAAATGGATGTCGTCTGAAAATACACATACATCTATCGCGCTTGAGCAAAATAAACAAGCCAAAAATAACGAAGATGACAATAATTTTATCCGATTGTGCAGAAGACAAAATGCAAATTTTGAAAAAGCATTTGAAAAAACATTGGAAAATGCTCATATAGAACCAAATCTGACACATGATATGGTTATTGATATTGCTTCAACTCTTATGGATGGTATTGAACCCGAACACAAAAATGATTATCGAAAGGTTTCAGTCCAAATGTATGATTTGGGGATTGCCGTTCAAAATCCAGCCAGCATACGCTCACGCATGACTGCGTTATTATCAAAAATGGCGAAACACAATATGCCCACAATCAAAAAAGCATTAGACATTCACTATAATGTTATTTTTATCCAACCATTCATTGATTCAAACAAAAGAACATCCAGATTATTGGCCAATTACTATTTAATCCAAGGAGGATATCCCCCTATTTTAATTCCGCCTAAAAATCAAAAAGAATACATTGATGTTATGGTGAACTTAAAGAAAACCGGCAATCCGGAAAAATATGAAACGTTTATGCTATCACATTTAAAGCGCACAATGGAAAAATCCATTGAACGATTAAACGAACTGCCGCGCAGAAAATATCCGGTGATACCGAAGCAAATACTATCGACAATAGACCGAGAATAATCTCTGATAGCTGTATTAAAATGCTCCGATTGGGGCATTTTTTATATATTTTAGCATTGCTTTCTCAAAAAATATCTGATAATCTGATTTCAAGGTACAAATTGTACCCTGGGGTCTAGAAGCCTCCTAAGATACGTCTATTCAGTGCAAGACGAAAAAACAAGCACGCTTTCCAATCGGTTGGAAGGCGTCTGAATAAGTTAAGGATATATATCTTTAATGAATATGTCGCACTATTTTATCTTAGTAGTTTCTAGCTTCCAACCACTTTTTAAGTGGTTTTTTGTTAAGCAACCCAAAAAAGGAAGTTATTCTATGAAACGATATCTCTATTTATTAACAACCGCCTTATTATCTTCAACCACATCCGTTGCACAAATAACAGATATACCTTGCGCCAATGGCGGTGGCGTTATTGTAAAAGGCACCATCAGCGGTGAATATTGCATGAGCAATAATGACATGAATTGGTGGAATGCAAATTCATGGTGTGATGCTCTCAACAAAAAATTAATCAATCGCCCAGATGATTGCGAGTGTGCCTCTGATGGATATGCAAAATGCAATAGCAATCGTTGCCCCAATTTTATACTTTCAACAACTGAGACCATTTCATCATTATGGATGGGTGATCCACGTCCAAGTTCAGGAATGCTGTATGTACACCCAGAAACTGGTGCTATGTATCAAAATTCTACAAGAACATGGAACGGTCGCCGTGCTATATGCAGATAATATTTTGACATATTTTTAACTGCTCATAGCAAAAAAACTCCAACAGGGACTATTTTAATGGCGAATGGGGTGGGATTGTAAATTATATATAATTTATCCCTCATGTTATTCGGGATCGGCTAAAGCCGTCATTCGCAAAGCTCACCGAACCCACTCTAACGTGGGCTCTCTCCCCGCCCCTTTTCCGCAATAAAAAAAGCCCCCATTCGGGGCTGTTTTAATGGCGGATGGGGTGGGATTCGAACCCACGTTAGACGGTTAAGCCTAAACACACTTTCCAGGCGTGCGCCTTCAACCACTCGGCCACCCATCCAAAAGATGTTTCCTTATACGCTATTTTTTTTCAAAATGCAAGCATTATTTTATCAAGCCCGCAAAAAACTTTATTCGCGTTCCATACATCTGTCCGTTCGACGGTGTCCTGTTTGATATTTACGAACCTTTTTTTTATGATGGCGTTGCCAAGCCCGCACAACTGTTTTAGGCATAACCTCTTCTTCAATAGCAACCACAACACCTATGACTTTAGCTTCATCTTGTTCGCCTAAAGTTTGCTCATTCACATCTGCCAAATAGGGATCTGCGACCTCAACCATAACCAATTCCGCTTTCTTATCCCTTAACTTATCAGAAAAACGCCACAAATATTTTTGTCTGAGTTGCAACATATCTTGCGTTTGACGAAAAGCATCTTCATTATATATTTTTTCCTGAATGGCCATCATTTTATCAACGTCACCACACGCCTTCATCAACTCACGAGTTTGTTCTTCACGCCAGGCAATATAATAATCTTGCGTAATAACATCAGGCGCACCCAAAGTGCCATCCTCTATCCGTTTTGTCCCACGATAATGATTGCCAAGCAGAACGCATTCTCGGCCTACCAAATCCGGAAAATCATCAAAATCTTTAATCTTATTAAAACTGGCGTATAATGTCCCATGAATAATACGCGGCAACTTAGCAAAACCGCTTAACTCATTGTAGGAGACATTTAAATCACCATGAATCGTCATTTTGGATAAATCGGGCAACTGCTCCGTTTTTAAATCCAAAAAGGACAAATCCAAACTCCCCTGCCAATCAAATTTTTGGCCGTCATAATCAAATAAATTTAAAATTTTCCCTTGATATTCAACCCACAACTCACGTTTTTCAGGATGCCACATATCTTTCCCTTTCCAAAAAGTACCAAGCAGTTTAACATAAAATTAATCAAAAGTCAATTTGTTTTGTCAATCTTTTGAAAACTTCTTCAAAACTTTCCTGCGTCAGTCTTTTTGTACTGGTATTATATTTTGAACAATGATAACTGGCAATCAATATTTTTCCATCCGGTAATGTATAGGCCACATTATGGGCAAACGGATACGCTTTCTTTTTAAGCCCATACGCCTTTAACACCGATTCGTGTGCAATGGTTCCCAAACACACAATCCACTTTAAATTTGACATTTCTTGTAATTCTGCCCGTAAATGAGGAACACAGTTATTGATTTCCGACCCTGTCGGCTTATTTTCAGGAGGCAAACACTTCACCGCATTCGTAATACGACATCGTTTCAAAACGATTGTATCATCGGCTTTAGCCTCAAATGTTCCCGTTGCCCAACCAAACTTAACCAAAGTCGGATACAATAACTCACCGGCCACATCTCCGGTAAATGGCCGGCCGGTTCTATTTGTTCCTCTCCCCGGAGCCAATCCCACAACCAACAACTCGGGATTATCCTCTCCGAACGGCGGAACAGGTCCGTTGAAATGAGACGGATTTTTTATTTTATTTTCAGACAAATAGGCACACAATCTGGGGCACTTATCACATTTTTTTAACATCATGAGATGATTTTAGTTGATTTTTTATTTTTTTTCCAGCACTATTATCACATCAGGAGAACAAAAATGGCTAAAATTTTAATCGTTGAAGATAACGAAATGAACATGCGTTTATTTTCGGACTTATTAAAAACAAAAGGACACGAAGTTACAGAATGTTTAGAAGGGTTGAATGCTCTGGATTTAGCAAAAAACATTCGGCCAGATTTAATATTAATGGATATTCAAATGCCAAAAATTTCCGGTTTAGCCGTTACGGCTCAGATTCGTGAAACTCCCGAAATTGCCGATACTAAAATCGTTGCCATTTCGGCATTTGCCATGAAAGGGGATGAAGAAAAAATCTTAGCCGCCGGATGTAATGCTTATATATCAAAACCCATTGCCATTCCTTTATTTTTTCAAACAATAGAAGAAAACTTAAAATAAAATTTAACGAGGGTTCAATACCTCGTTTTTTTCAGACTTTATTGATTATTTTGACAATAACGTCATTCTGTGGTACAATAGTATAGTATATTTCGGAGTTTCAAAATGGCATTAAAAGATATTTTACGTTTCTTTTCAAAATATGAATCTCCTTTGGTGCCTGAAAACACCGATACCGTTTCGTTTTACCATTTTTCCGCACGCTCAGAGGCAAAAGAGTCTTTTATCAAAGAAGGCGCTAAACCGACCGGAAAAGGGGTTGGCGGACAAACAGACGGTTTTTATTGTTGGACAAAAGAAGCCGGTATTTTTTCGCGCTTATTTCATTTAAAGGAATCGGAAGGTTTAATCGTTTGTGTTCATGAGAACAAAAAAAATATCACATATCCAACGTGGCAGTTAGACACCGAAGGGAATATGAATGGGTTATTTCACAACTTTGAAAAATACGATTCCTTTTTAAAAGAAAATGCCCATCATTTAAATATAAATGTATCAGAAGATGTCAAAACAAATCTTAAAACAATAACCGATATTCAGTTTAAACGAGAGAGGTACGCCTATAGCCACTGTGATTATGCCGTTTTTAAAGGGTTGGATCAAGCGGGAAGTAAAACTTATCAAATGATTCCTCTATATCATTCCAATTTAGACAAAGAAAGATGGGAGGGTGGAATTAGCACCGCAGGGCTTAGACAAATATTAGTGGATTATTTATGTCAAAATAATCCCAATTTTCTCAAACAATATAATCAGCATCTGTTAAAAACACTTGAGCATCAATCAAGTCATGCCGTAAAACATACGGCAGATAAAGCATTACCCGTTCATAGCATACAAAAAATCACCCTATCTGATAACCTAGATATCACCCGAAAAACGATATACCAAGCACCTTCTGCCGACAGGAATAGAAAGTCCTTTTTCCAAAAAATTATGGGTAGATAAAAACAAAGAGGGACATCGATTTCCCCCCTTTATTTTATTTAAACACCCGAACCGTTTTATTTCTTTAAAACCGAATCTAAAACATTCGCCCCCGCAGCCGGTACCTTAACGGCTGTCGGTTTGACCGGTTTATCCAGTCCTTGATTCTTGACAGTTTTCGGATAGTTTATTTTTTTTCTTTTAGTTGGCTTTTTCTCTTCCGGCTGAGGCTGAGGCTGAGGTTGTGGCCGAGGCTGTAACGCTAAATCCCTTGAAATATCATCGACTAATGATGGAGCATAATGGAAACGATCCACCCATTTATCAATTTCTTGAAATAATAACTTATTAACTGTTCCGTTTGCTTTTTCTTTTTTTAGTTGGTCAACAAACATTGTTTTCAACGGAAGGCATTTCGATGATGAAGAAAAGACGAAAAACAATTCGGGTTCCATTAACGGAGTCCGAGTCAAAACAACTCTGTCTGTAATTTTAAACCGTCTGATTTCTGCCTCAGCAGCATATAAAGAGGTAATCATATAATCCACCTTTCCGGTCAACAACAGCGTATAAGCCTGACGCGCTCCGGACACTTGTTCTATTTGAACTCCTTCCGGAATTGTTTCATAGAAAAGAGAATATAAATTTTCCTCTTGACGAATGACTCCTTTTAACCCCTTCAAATCCTCCAAAGACTTAACGTCTTTTTCATGACCGGTTATAAACATAACAATAATCGGATTACTAAAATAGCCGGGGAACACTATACTGCTATTGCTCCCCAATGTCCGTTTATCATAATAGCTGCCCAATAAAACATCAATTTCCCCTTTTCTCAATGCAGTCAGAGCATCGTAAAAAGATTGAAATCCGACGCCATCTACAAACAAATCCAACTCATCGGCCATTTTTTTAAACAAAGAGTAAGAAAATCCATCTGTAAAATATCTATCAACCGCAATCCCGGGCATTGTTTGAACATCTACCCATCCAAAGGGGGGATTTGTGGCGAAACCAGCTACCCGTATCGGTTTTCTATACCCACACTCGAGAGACGTCCGTTTTTCTTTGGTACGTGTAACTTGCTTTTCATTTTCCAGATACCGTACCGGCTCTTGTCTTCCCGGAACCAACAACGCCAAAGCCGATGGGCCACTCATCGTCCCCCAACAAAAAATCAAACCCGTAACAATCAGATATATTTTTTTCATTTTTTTACTCCTTTAACACGTGGCGCTTTTAAGATACGGAATTTCGGAAAAACCATAAAGACAGAACATCCTTTTCCTTCTTCACTTTCAATCCAAACACGTCCGCCATGCAACTCCATTAATTTACGAATTAAAACCAATCCTAACCCACTGCCTTCATGTTCTCGCGTCATAATATTTTCCACCTGAGCAAACGGTTGAAATAAGTCAGTGATTTTTTCTTTTGGAATACCGACACCATTATCCGCCACCGTAATCATCAGATCTTTTTTCGACGTCAAGGCAACTGAGATATCAATTTTACCATTATCAGAGGTAAATTTTACCGCATTTGATAAGACATTCAACATAATTTGTTTGAATGATCGTTCATCTGCCAACAAAGATATTTCCGATCTTTTGGGCTTAACGGTAATGCGACGTTTATCTCCGCCGGGATATCGTTCAATGACGGATAAAACATCCCGAATAACTGAAACGACTTTGATTTCCGTTTCGGTCATTTTCTGCTTACCGACCTCCACACGAGACAAATCCAAAACGTCATTAATCAAAGACAGCAAGTGTTTTCCACTCGTAGAAATATATCCGATATAGTCTTTATATTGAGGATTTTCCAACGGTCCGAATGTTTCATTTTCAATCGCTTCAGAAAATCCCAAAATAGCGTTAAGAGGTGTTCTGAGTTCATGACTGATATTTGCCAAAAACTCTGTCTTAACCCGATTGGCTTTTTCGGCCGCATCACGAGCCATAATTAAATCACCAATCATCGCATTTACTTCACTGGCCTGCCGCTGCATAATCTTTTTATTTGCTTCCAATTCATGAATTTGAGAACGCAAACAATCTTCGTACTGATGAATCGCCTCTTTTGCTTTTCGTCGCGCCCGAATACTGGATAAATTTTTACAAATTTCCGTAATTAATTGTTGAATCCGAAAAACCAATGAATCATTAAAGGTCCCCGGTTCATAAGACCACAAACTGACGATTCCTTCTACTTTATCATTAACGACCAACGGAATACACAAATTTGCCTTTACCTGTTTTTTATTAGCTTTACGCATAAAATATCGTCTGTAATACGAATCGTTCATCAAATCGTTACAGACACATCCCCGTTTATTTAAAACGGCTCGTACAGCTGCATCTCCCGCATTTGCTTTATCATTCAAATCGATTTCAGTCGGACGATTTGGGAAAGATTTTTCAACACCGGAAGCAAATACAAAATGTAGTTTTTTGTCTGTATATCTCCAATAAAATGTTGTTTTAATTCCATAAATACCGACAATTTCATCTAATAACTGCTTTAAAACCTCTTCTTCCGATATATTGTTTATTTCCGCAGTGTGTAAGATAGCCATGACCCGAAAAACGGTTTGATAGTATGTTTCCAGTTCAATATTTTTCATTTCCAAAGAGGCATCAGAAAAAAACCAGACAATGCCTTTTTTAGGGTCTTTCAGTTTATTGCAATATGCCGATACCACTAATAATTTTTTATGTCCTAAATGGTCTTCCAAACACACTTGTGAATTGAATCTTTTTTGATTCAATAATGCCAAAAGAGCTTTTTTTTCAAGTGATGTAAATCCTTTATATGTTCCGAAAATCCGTTGTCTGTCAGATGGCAAAGAAACCGTATCAATTTTTAAAAATCGACGCATCCAATCATTGATATAAACAACGTTATGCCCCATAGTCATCAGCACTCCGATCGGCAATTCACTAAGCATTTTATCATTTTGTTGCAATTTACCGGAAGCTTGTTCAATTTCATCTTTTAAAAATTGCGTTTTAACCTCTAAAAGCATTTCAACATCTTTCTTACGGAAAAAACCAATTAAGCGCACTAATGAAATCAAAACAATACCTAATAACGTAGCAATCATATACACAAACAGCGTATAACTGAGAGATTCCGCAAAAAAATCCAACAACGGTTTATCGCTATGAAGTAAATGTAAGCTGCCAAAATAGCTCAAAAACACAGAAATAAAAAATAAAACAGTAAAAATCAAAATTGAAATAATCCAATTTTTATAATACTTTATATAATATAAGATATCTTTTATCTTCATCAATGTCCCTCCTGATATTTTTACAATACACAAAAAAAGATAAAAAATAAACTAAAAAACATTTTAATGATTGATTTTTTCGTTTATTTCGGGTATGGTGACACTGCCGATGTAGCGATTTGTAATAGTCCAATGCATCAAAGGGGACTTAAGCTGGCCCAAATGCGCGTGAGCTCGGTCGCCAAAGGCGGAACGAGGGGTAATAACCCCGAGGACAAATCATGTGTTTGCATCCGCAAACAAATACATGATTGAGATTTTTCAGGATAGGAGTGGCGACACTCGCGGTCCGCAATGTGGAGAGGTGGCAGAGCTGGTTGAATGCGCGTGACTCGAAATCATGTATGCCGGCAACGGTATCGGGGGTTCGAATCCCTTCCTCTCCGCCAATCGTATCTCGGTGAAAGATTAAGGGATGAGAACACTCGATAAGGGGGTTCGTTTACGTAGCGATAGCGAAGTAGATGTCCGTTAGGACAGTCCGAAACGCCGTTGAGGACGAGGGACATAAGTCCCGAGCAATCCCTTCCTCAGCCATATAAAAGTTTAAAAATGATGAAAAAATATTTTTATTTATTGATTCTGATTTTGCTACCTGCCTGTGGGTATTATATCCACCAAAAATACACTCAGAACGAAAACTGGAATTACTTTTTTAACAATCCTTCTAACTCTCTTTTTAATCGAGAAGATAGTTTATTTGCCCATGAATTTTATAAAAAACTTTTCTCTATTCATATGGCAACAACATCTTCTGTTAAACATCATATCTGTATGCTGACGGATGACATTGTTTCCCAAAATAAAAAAGTCAAACAATTTCCACAAAAATTATTAGAAAACGAATTAAAAAAGCAGTGTACCTCTTTGGCTTTATACTCGCCTGACAAAAAAATCTTTTACATTAAAAATACATATCTGTGTGACACGAAAGAAACGTGTAAAACCATACTGTTGCAATTGGATGATTATCTGATTTTAGCATCACATGAGGTTTGGCATATTCAAGGTAACCGGCTTAAACCTTTAGATTACGATTCTTTTTTTAAAAACACCTTACACATTAATCATCCTGAGAATACGATCTTTTTAGGTTTTAACAATACCGGCATCGGAAATAATTTATTTCAGTACTGGGGGGCGTATATTTATGCAAAAAAGAAAAATAAAATCTTAATACCTATTAAACATCGCCCTGTTTTAGATATCTTTAAAAACATGCTCACCCTGCCCCCTGAACTGGCAAAAATAAAAATGCCATACTATTTTTTTGGAGTTCAAGACCGTAAAATTGATTTTGAAACAGATGTGTTTATCTTCAACCAAAATCCAATCGCTTATCAAAATTTAGCCGGATACGATGACTACATTCGTGAACACACACAATTTTCGGACCCCTTAAATGCCTTCAATCAACAGATAGCCGATAAAATGCAACAAGAAGACTCCGTTGCCGTTCATGTCCGTCGTGGTGATTTTGGCAGCGCCGGCATTCCCATGTTAAACTTGAGTTACTATGATAATGCTTTAAAGTATATGAGCGATGTCCTTAAAAAACCACACTTTTATATTTTTTCGGATGATATTGCTTGGTGTCGCAAGCACCTGAACATTCCCTATCCACACACATTTGTGGATTGGAACAAGAAAGACTATGAAGATTTACATTTAATGAGTAAAAGCAAAAACTTTATTATTGCCAACTCCAGTTTCTCTTGGTGGGCGGCTTTTCTCAGTAAAAACAAAAATAAAATAGTTGCGATTCCCCAAAAAGGTTTTTATCGTGCCGAAAACGATGTTTACAGTGAAAATTTAATGGCATTCCCCGGTTGCATTAGCATAGCCGAATAACTAATGCCCAAATTTTAATATAACAACACCGGCAATAATTAACAAAACCCCCAGTCCTCGTGCAACAGAAAAAGCATCTTGAAACAACAGAACACCAGCTAAAAAAGTTCCGGCAGCGCCTATTCCCGTCCAGACGGCATAGGCTGTACCGATAGGAATCGTTTTTTGGGCAAAATATAAAAAAACACCACTTAAAATCATCGCAACAACAGCAAATAAAATCCATCCGATTTTATAAACCGAAACATCCGACATTTTCATTCCTATCGGCCATCCGATTTCAAAAATTGCAGCTATACACAAATAAATCCAAGACATGTTTTTCCTCAATTCAAACCGGCATAGTTATATACACTTGATTATGGGGTAAGTCAATCAATAAAACCATGTCAACGTCTTATGCGGTGGTATATTTTCTTTAAAATCCGTTTGGGACAATAACCACAAAACTTGTTCTACATTATCTGCAGAACGTTCTTTTTGGCGCAAAGCCCGTTTTATTTTCTCTATTGCCATTATACCTGCCGATCGCAACTGAATTTCCCAAGAAGAGCCCGAGGGTATTTCCTCTCCTAAACGAATAGCCTTATCTAAATTCGGTTCGTATTTTAATATATTCAACCGTCGTAAAGCACAAGGTGTTTTATCATCGGCTCCCAAATTAAGGTGACGACTATGCAAAAAAAAACGACCGGTTTCTTCGGCATAAATTTCATTCCACAAGGCTGTTATTTTTTGAGCTCGATGCAAAAAACAAATGGCGTTTTTCTTCCAAAAATATCGATCATTCAACCCTAAAAATTCGGTACTTAACGCCTCAATAATTTTTTGTGCATCAAAGTCATACGTTTTTAAAAAAATAACAACCTGCCCCCTATATTTTTGCCGTAAAATCTTCATAGCCTGACGAATAAACAATAATCTCCAATAACTAAAACATAAATGACAAGGCGAATCAAATCTGGTTAATTGTCTGTAACGTTTTAATGATAAATCGGACATGATAATCGGGTTTAAAATATCTGTTCCATCCGATAATGCCCGTATATAACAGTCCCTTAAAACTGAGGAGGGACATGTTGTTTTATCCTTACCATTTCCCCACTTCGGATGAGGCCAATAGCAAAAATCACTCACCCCCCAAATCAATACGAACATTAATTTTTGTTCAAGCGATAATTGTTTCGGTACCATTATTTCCGATGTTATATCATCTGTATTTAGCTTGTCGATAACCGATTTCAATCGGCCTTCATCCATTTGAATATCGGATGCGTTTTTTATCACGTTATCGGCCTGTACCACCGTTTCATCAAATAAAAACATAGTCCCCCCCTCCTTTATTAAATATATACTGTTTACAAAAAATCCAGTACATAAAAAAACCTCCCTTTATCAGAGAGGTTTTCATAAAATCCAAAGTCGTTAAAATTAACGAGAGTAGAATTCCACCACCAAATTCGGTTCCATTTGTGTTGCATATGGAACATCGGCCAATTTCGGTACACGAATGAATTTGCCGGTAAAGTTTTTGGCATCCACTTCCATATAATCCGGAATTTCACGATCTGTAGCGGCGCCGGCTTCAATTACAAAAGCCATTTCTTTAGCTTTGTTACGAACGCTGATTTCATCGCCCGGTTTTACCATATAGGACGGAATGTTTACTTTTTTACCGTTTACCATCACGTGACCGTGGCTGACGAATTGACGAGCTGCGAACACGGAAGATACAAATTTCATACGATAGACAACGGAATCCAAACGGCATTCCAAAATACCGATTAAGTTTTCGGATGTATCGCCTTTACGACGAATAGCTTCGGCATAATATTTACGCAATTGTTTTTCAGATACGTTGCCGTACACACCTTTTAATTTTTGTTTAGCATGTAATTGAACACCGTAATCTGTCGGTTTTTTGCGGTTGGCACCGTGTTGACCCGGACCATAATTTCTTTTGTTAACAGGACTTTTAGCTTTGCCCCACAAGTTTACGCCTAAGCGACGATCAATTTTAAATTTAGAACTTAATCTTTTTGACATTTTTTTGCCTTTCGTTATTGATTTCAAACATGAAATCGGTTGTTGCCCCGATAGTCTTTTGTCAACGGATTTTCCGTACAAAGCGTGGTATTCGGCTCATTCCGCATACCCACATTCTCAGGGATTAGGACATTATTTATACATTAAAAAAAACCGTTTGTCAAGCAAAAACCCGACAACCGGTCAAAAATCAAAGATATATTCCCTCTTATTTCGGGAAAAACAATATCGTAAAATTATTCCAAACAAACAGTATGAATAAAATAATGAAATACAAAACACCCGTTTCAAAAACCAAAACCGTTCTTAATCCGACCGTAGACGGAGTTTTTGTTTCGATCGGTGTTTGGACAACATTTTGTGCCGGAACGGCTTTAACTGTTTTCTTAGTTGTTTTAGCTGTTTTCTTTTGAGTTGCCATAATAAATACCCCCACAAAAAAATAAAATCAAAATAACAATATTTATGTTGCCATAAAACATTTTTTTTGTCAATGCCATTTATTTATTTTTTAAATTTTTCAAAATGTTTTTAATGTCCTTGACCGCATCACACGCTGCATAACCGTTTAAAGGAGACATTTGATAACGTAAATAATCCGTCATCCCTTCATTATAACGTACAATACCACATAACGGCGGTTCAAAATCCCCTAAAAAATCGCAAGCCTTCACCAATGTATAATAAGTACGTTCCCCTTCTTTGAGTGATTTGGCTCCACTGATAACAATTTGAACATTTTTTTGAAGTCCTGCTTCGGCAATTTTTTTTATCAGAGCATACGCATCAATTAATGCCGTTTCTTCATCATGACATACCACTAAAATCTTTTTACTGATTTTTGCAAACGCATACCATATATCAGACAGCCCTCCATTTAAATCCAAAAGAACGGTATCATAATGTGTCCCCAATAATAACAAGTCATCCGTCAATACTTGCAACATACTCTTGTCTAAAGAGCCAAGTGTCATTTCTGCCGAACGGCCGGTAATCACGTCAAACCCGCCCCGATCAAAATGTCGGATAATTTTATTCATTGGCAATTTACCGTTCAATACAGATCCAATATCCAAAGAAGATGTCAACCCTAACTGAACATCCAAATTGGCCAGTCCCAAATCTCCGTCAAACAATAAAACATTTTGCTCTTGTTCGGCAAAAAGTTCCGCCAACGAGACAGATATCCAACTTTTACCAACACTGCCCCGACCAGAAACAACGGCTATAAAATTACGCCCTTCGGATCGATGCCATATTTTATGCATTAAGGATGAGGAAATATCTGTCATACCGGCACCTGCATAGGTAATGCGGTTTGACAAAGCAACTCGGCCATCACCTGAGCGGATAATGGCTTTAGAGTATTCGTCGGCATAGGACCTTGACCGTAATAAGCTAACGATAAATTCGCCGTATAAGCAGCATTTAAAATATTTCCATACACACCCGATACGTCCATGCGTGTCGCAATCAAGCGCGTACATCCCAATCTGGCAAATTGCGTTGCCGTTTCTCCACACTCCAACGAATCCAAACCGGCAGGCAGTGTCAAAATCGGTTCAATTCCTTCACAAGAACGATTGACTTCAGCTAAAAATGCCATATCGGTCGCACACCACGGATTCAATCCGACAGAATCAATTAATACTAAATCGGCGATTTTGCGATATTCTTGAATTGTCGGACCCAACTGGGAAACATTATCAAGAACGGCTAACGGCATTTTTAATACATCAGCTAATGACTTGAGGCCTAAAACGGCACCGGCTTTTTGATTATCCAATGAAACCAAAGATACTTTCAAATTTTGACGTTTTGCATTCAAAGCCCATTTCAACAAAGTGGTTGTCTTTCCGCTCCCGGGCATTCCGGTTAATAAAAAAGCCCGTTTTGTTTTCAACGTTTCAATCGGAGAAAAAGACAGAACCTGTCTCAATGAATCGCTCAACAGTGTCTGCATATCCGTTATTTTAGTCGGACATTTTGATATCAAGCGTGTACAGAGCAAATCCGGCACACGATGCATATTCAATAAAGAACGCATTTTTTCCATCGGTTTTGTCTGACCGTTTTGATCGAATAAAATTTTTTCTACACTTTTATCTTTTTCAAATTCACCGGTTGCAACAACTAACTGTACCCCACCGGAAGGTAATTTTAATAAAGATACAATAACTGCTTCATCCCCCAATGTCTGACGTACTTCGGACATTGCCTCCGGAACAGTGCGCGCAGATATGGTTTTCAGTTTCACTCAAATGCCTCTTTCTAAGCCACCAACGACGTCAGAACAACTCCAAATTGTTCTCCCGTCAATGTTAATTCTCCATGGGCGACCAAATGATTATTGACATATACATCCACCGGATCGCCGGCCTGTTTATCTAACGTCAATACATCCCCTTTTTTCATCGTCATTAAATCACCCAACATCACCGTTGTCTTTCCCAATCCTACAGACACCTGAACAGGAACATCACGCAAATTATCCGCCGGTGTTGATTGACTTTGAACCGGTTGACTGTCCGGCGTAAAATGATCACTGACATTTTTTAATGCACGTCGGGTAATTTGTTGCAGCTGAGCCTTTTGTTTTGAATTCATTTTGTCCTCACTTTGCTTTTGCAATCACTATCTTTTTTTGTTCAACCAATTCCTGAGCCGTCCGTACCAATGTATGTTGAGCCGTATCAATATCTTTAATTTTAACCGAAGATAATTTATTGGTTTCTTTTAAAATTCCGCCCCATACCGCCGGCGACATATTACGAGAAAACGCCTCTTTCATTTTATCGGATGCCCCCTTTAAAGCATAGACCACAACCTGACGATTGGTTTTTTCCAACAAGGTCCGAATTGCCGCATCCTCCCAACCGGCAATATCTTCAAACATAATAACATCTGCAGATAACTGACCGGCCAATTCCGGAGACCGTTCAAACAACGTATTCAAAATATCCGTTTTACGATCCATTAAACTGATAATACCGGCAGCCTTTTCCTTCCCGCCTTTAGGGTCGGAAGCATATAATGTTGCCAATCCGGCCTCCAATCCTTTTTCCACTCCGGCCAATGTTTGAGCATCCACATTTTTTAAAGCCGTTAAACGCATCAAGATATCCATGGTTAAACTTTCCGGGAAACAATTCAAAACGGCACTGGCCTTTTCATTCGACAAGTGATATAACACAACGGCAATTGTTTGCGGATATTCCGTTGACAAGGTCTGAGCCAATCTCGTCGTATCCGTATGTTCTAATTTTTCCCAAATATTTTTACCTTTAACCGGGGATTTAATATTTTGCAATACCTCTTGTTTGTCCGTTTCCGGCAAAACCGTTTCCATTAATTCGTGGACATAATCGGCACTGGCACACAAATCTCCAGCTTTATTGAAATCCATCAAAAATGAATCAAAAATATCTTGAACCGTTTGACCGGACACCATGCCAAGTTCCGCCATCGTACGAGAAATTTCCACAACCTCTTCACTTTTTAATTTTAAGAAAATCGGCTTAATGTAACTTTCCCCCAATGCCAACAATAAAACAGCCACCTTCTGAATACCGTTCAATCCATCCGTTTCGCCACCATACAACCACTGCCTTAAGGTCGATAGAACCTCTTGTTGCTTATAACGAAACAAATTTTGTATCACCCCTTTTTTACCCGATACTCCCATTGTATCAACTTGTTCTGAAGAAGATGAGGATGAGGTATAGGCTGCCGTATTAACCGGTGTCGGTTGCATTAACAGATAAATCATCGGTAAAATAAAACGTACTAAAATGACCAAACATAAGACAAAAAAGAAAGCCAACAATACCGATTGAACAACTAACGTTTTATCAAAACCGAATATTTGATTCTTTTGTGTTTTAATGAACGGCAAATTAATTACCTCTAAGGTATCCCCTCGTTCCGGTGAAAAATCGGCCACAGCAGCGACCAAAGAACGGTAAGAGGCCATTTCAATAACCGATCGGGGCTGATACAACATGTCTCCGGAGCCGGTCTGCGTCATATAACCATCGACCAACACCGTAATAGCCAATTTACGAATCTGGTGCTTATTTTGGGTTTCATGATGCACCTCGGATGAGTAATCGTAAACGGCTTTTTCTTCGGTCAATACATTATTTCCGAAACTGTCGAATTGTTTCAAATGTTCTTTCACAACGGCAGAATGTGGCAACAATCTGCTTTTTTGAATGGTTTCTTCACCTTGTATCACATCTGCCGTCACGGACACCATCACCGTATCCGGACCGGATATCTTTTCTAAGGTTTGTTTGATTTTTTGACTTAACTGCTCTCCAAAACCTGCCGATGATGTCTTTTCATAAGCAGTCAATTCACTATTAGGTTCTGTATTTAAAACGGATAACTTCATGATTTTTGGTATAAAAAAGCCCAGCACTCCCAATATCAGAGCACTTAAAATCAAAACACTTAAGAGTTTAAGAAACTCAGCAGATTTTGACACACGCTTTCCTTTACTCATCCGTTAAACATAAAACCCAGATGACATTTTGCCAAAAAAATATTAAAAAATTCGTTAATAAAAAATGTTATTTTTCATTTTATCCTATAAAAAATAAGTTTTAACGGAGCGCCTCTTTTCCTCTTCACTCTCAGAACAAGTCTTTTTTACTTTGCAAAAATGTTTTTTTTTGATAATATACAACCGATATAATCCAACAGAAAGACTTTGATATGACAGATATAGAAACAGATGATTTTTTGGAAGAAACCGCAAGCGCTCCGTTGATTTCCTCTCCGGCAACGGTTACGGATAAAGGCGTTCGATTAGATAAATTTTTAACGTCTCAATTTTCAGATTTTTCACGAAATAAAATTATTCGATTAATTAATGAAGAAGCCGTATATCTTCAAAACAATCCGCTTCCGATAACGGCTCCGGATTATAAAGTCAAAGAGGGGGACATTTTTACGTTGACCCCGCCCCAAGCCATTCCGGCCCAGCCTCAGCCGGAAAATATCGCTTTGGATATTTTATATGAAGATGACGATTTATTGGTTGTCAACAAACCGGCAGGATTAGTCGTTCACCCTGGGGCCGGCAATCCAACCGGCACATTGGTTAACGCTTTGTTAGCGCACTGCAAGGGGTCTTTATCGGGCATCGGCGGCGTCAAACGACCGGGAATTGTTCACCGTATTGACAAAGACACCAGCGGTATTTTGGTCGTGGCCAAGAATGATTTTACACACGTCCGCTTATCCGAACAATTTTCACGCCATTCCATAGAACGTGTTTATGACGCCTTTGTATGGGGATATGTACGCAACACAAGCGGTGTTATTTCCGGAAATATCGGTCGCAGCCCAACCAATAGGCAAAAGATGGCAATCATAAAAACGGGCGGAAAGTCCGCCACAACACATTATGAACGTATCAGTGTATTTGCCGGTGGATTGGCCAGTCATATCAAATGTATTTTAGAAACCGGTCGCACCCATCAAATTCGGGTACATATGGCATCACTGGGACATTCACTTATCGGTGATCAACTATACGGGATTCCGAACAAAAATGCACCGGAAGACATCAAATATTTTCCCCGACAGGCTTTGCATGCCGGATTTTTAGGTTTCGTTCACCCCAGAACTTTGGAAAATATGACTTTTGAAGTACCTCTTCCGGAAGATATGGATACATTATTAAACTCTTTGGAAAGCCTATAATTTACAAGAAAACGCTTGATTTTTATAAAATAAAAACGTATAATGCCCATAATTATTTTAACAATAGGAACATATTATGCAAATTAAAAAACATCTTGAAAATGGTCGAACAATGGTTGAAATGTTGGCGGTACTGATGGTTATCGGTGCAATTGGTATCGGAATGTACGCCGGTATTTCCGAAGGATTAGTCGTTTATCGAGCCAGCATACTGAAAACTCAGCTGCCTCAAATGGCCAAAGCTGTTTCGGATATGCAGTCTTTTGGGATTTTGACAGATGCAACCAACATTGATTATCCCGAACTTTTTTCAGATATTTTAGGCAACAATGCCTGTTCCGCGGATGGCTGTAATACCTCCGCCGGTTTCATGTCTATCAGAACCGCCGACAACGGAAACGGAGTTGTATTTGTTTTTGATGAAATGTCGAAAAAAATGTGCTATGAAATTTCCAGCACGGCTCGTGGTGATGAAGGTACCGGCATTAAGGGAGTCGTGTTAGCCAACTCTTGCAATACAGACAGCATTCAAACAGTCGAATTTCTCATCGATACTCAATCGACCGCCAAAAGATTAGAGTGCGGAAATTGTCCGGGGGATACGATTTGTCTGGCAAATAATCATAATGATGAGCCAGTCTATAGATGTGCTTGTTTAAACACAAATGCAATCCAAGGGACAGACGGAACATGTACTTTTGAGAACTAGGTTACTTCCGAACCGAATCAAACGACAACTACGACAACAGAGACCTTGCACACAAGCAATCCGGATACACCGAAAACAGAGGCTCCGGACAATGGCAACGTGGCAACAGACAATCATAATGCAGCAACAGAAATGCTGAGTGTTGTGACAGAGACGAACCAAACATATAACACACATGCAACGGCTGAAACGGGAACAGAATATTATACCGGAACAGAAACGGGAACAGATAATACTGCCACACTCTGGACAACAACAGTTCCTGAATCACGTCCGACAATAACGGGATATACAGCACTAGAAACCACAACACGAGATTGTCGATGAACGGGATGGATCGATAGTGGCGAACCAACACTGGAGAATGACGGTGATTTTGAATCCCTTACAAATGTATGCCGCAGCGGATATGCTCCTGCCAGTATCTCATGCCGGGCAGCCGTTTATCCTAAAGTCCCCCTTGATGAGCTTGAACAAAATGTCACATGTGATTTGACACATGGATTGGTTTGTTATAATTCAGAACAAAGTGGGGGGTAGAGCTGACGTTCCCGGATGTTTAAACTATGAGATTAATGTATATTGTTGTGCAATCGATTAATCGGTTTCACGAGATAAACAAGGAAATACCAGCCTTTCGCTCAAAAAAAATACCTCCGAAAGAAGTGTTTTTTATCCTTAAACTTTACACCAAACTGAGCGGATACATTTCTTCAACGGTATAATATTTGCCCTCACCGTTTTCACGGGCATGGCTGACAAACAACGAGACATTATCCACCAAAAATTGTTCGGTTTTAAACAAATTATTGGCCGTGATATAGTCAAACACATCATTCATCGTTGTGCCTTGTAATTTTGCGAGTGTAATGTGAGGCGTAAATTTATAAGATGTCTTATCTCCGCCACCGGCTTTCTTAACAATATTATCAATTTTATCGTAAAGTTCTTGTAAAATTTTATCGTTATCCAATCCAACCCATAAATGGTGAGGAATTCCTCCGACATCAAAATATCCCAAACCTTTTGCCGTCAAATGAAAGGCCGGGAAACGCAAATACCGAAGTTCTCGGATAATTTCATCAGCCGTTTGTTCGTCAACATTCCCGATAAATCTGAGTGTAATGTGCATTCTGTCCGTTTCTCGCCATCTCGCACCTACCAGTCCACCTCTCAAAGAATACAGACTTTCTTTTATATTTTCGGGCAAATCAATACCGACAAATAGTCTAATCATTAAAAATTCTCCTTTTCAAATGTCAAAATTTAGTATATAATAAGCCTTACAGAAAGGAAAGAAAAAAATGGCAATATTACCTGTTTTAGAAATACCCAATCAAATTTTACTGCAAAAAGCCGAACCTGTTTCAGAGGTAACGGAAGAAATCAAACAATTGTTATCCGACATGTTGGAAACCATGTATGCCACTCACGGAGTTGGGCTAGCCGGTAACCAAGTCGGCGTGTTAAAACGAGTCGTTGTGCTTGATTGTGCCGATAAAGATGCCGAACCGGATCCGATTAAAATGGTTAATCCGAAAATTATTTGGAAATCCGAAGAAATGATTTGTCATAATGAAGGATGTTTATCCATTCCTCGTCAATATGCCGATGTTACCCGTCATGCCGAAGTAGAGGTGGAATACACCGATGAAAACGGACAAATCAAACGTCGCAGAACCGGTGGATTATTAGCAATTGGCATTCAACACGAATTAGACCATTTAGAGGGGATTTTATTCATCGATTATGTATCCCCGATGAAACGTAAAATGATGCTAAAGCGTTTGGAAAAAAATCGAAAACGGGCAGCCGAAGCCGCTGCATTGGAGGCAAAGTAATGAAAGTTGTCTTTATGGGGACACCGGATTTTTGTGTGCCGGTATTGGAAAATTTAGTGAAACATCATGATGTGGTTTGTGTTTACACACAACCGCCTCGACCAGCCGGAAAAGGATACCAGTTGCGCCCAACTCCTATTCACGTAAAGGCCGAAGAATTGGGTATTCCTGTGCGTCATCCAACCACACTCAGAAATGTGGACGAGCAAGTGGAATTTTATGAACTAGGGGCAGATGTGGCAGTGGTGTGTGCGTATGGGTTGATTTTACCTCAAGCCATTTTAGATGCGCCAAAATACGGATGCATTAATATACACGGATCCTTATTACCTCGTTGGCGAGGGGCTGCTCCCTTGCAACGAGCCATTCAATCCGGCGATGATAAAACGGGTATTACCATTATGCAAATGGATGCCGGCTTAGATACGGGCGATATGCTGATGAAAGGAGAAATCCCTTTGACAGATTGCATCACAACGCCGGTATTACATGACGCTTTGTCTTTGATGGGGGCTGATTTAATCATCAAAACGTTGGAACAATTAGACACTATTCCCCATATACCGCAACCCGATGAGGGCGTCACTTATGCCGAAAAATTACAAAAATCCGAAGCATTAATTGATTGGTCATTGCCAGCCGAACAAATTGATCGCAATATTCGCGCGTTTAAGCCATTCCCCGGGACTTATTTCATTTATAAAGACGAACGTATTAAGGTGTTAGAGGCGTGCGTTGCATCCTCAGATTCAAAAGAGGAAACTGCCGGAATCGTTATCAGCGAATCACCTTTAATGGTGGCTTGCGGACAAGGGGTATTGAAATTAAATCGCTTGCAACGTGAGGGGAAAAAGCCGGTATCTGCCGAAGATTTCCAAAAGGGATACACCATTACCGTAGGGGAAAATCTTGCGTTATAAATTGATACTGGAATACGACGGAACCGATTTTTACGGGTGGCAACGTCAAGAACAACACATATCCGTTCAACAGGTTTTGGAAGATGCTCTGTTCGTGTGCACAAAGGAACGACCGGTTTTGTTTGCTGCCGGCAGAACGGATACGGGCGTACATGCTATCGGACAAGTCGTGCATTTTGATTTGGAAACAGAATGTAATCCGTTCATCTTGCAAGGCTCGCTTAATGCTCTTGTTCGTCCGCATAAAGTATGTGTTAAATCGGCCGAAACCACATCAGATGATTTTCATGCCCGTTTTGATGCCAAAAAACGCCGGTATATTTATAAAATCCAAAACACGCGTTATCCACCGGTTTTAAATGAAAACAGAGTCTGTCATTTTGCCAAACCGCTTGATGAAACAGCCATGCAAGCGGCCGCAGATTTGCTTATCGGCAAACACGATTTTTCAACCTTTAGAGCATCGGAATGCCAAGCCAAATCCCCTGTCAAAACAATGGATGCCATTACCGTTAAGCGAAACGGCGATATGATTGAAATTGAACTGATTGCTCGGTCATTTTTACACCATCAAGTGCGCAATATTGCCGGCTCTCTCATGTGGGTTGGCTGTGGTAAATGGACGGTCGCCGATTTTAAAGACGCCTTTGACGCCTGCGACCGCCGCCGAGGAGGCCCCACCGCCGTCCCATACGGTCTGTATTTTATGGAAGTGGGGTATTAAATCATCATCCAAATAATAAAAAAGAGAGACCGTACACAAAGTCTCCCTTTTTTAATCAAGAAAAACTACCGACAGACCGCGTAGTAGCTGCGGTAGCTGTAGCGATAGTCGTTGGAGACGCTACCATCGAGCAGGTACACGGTGGAAGCGGAGCAAGAATCGTACAAAATACTTGACCAAATAGAGTAACCTCCCATCTCGCTATATAACGCTTCACCAACTGATGGTTTAACGGGCTCACTACTCAAATAACCCGTCGTATCATCATCGTTGCCGACAACGATATCTTCTACAGTTAATAATTGTTTATTCCCTAACGCTTTACATGCCGATACGGCATCCCACCAACTCATATCCTCTTTTGAGATGTAATACGTGGTACCGTCTATATCTACCGTTCTAAATTGAGGCTCAGCTTCTACACAATTGCCACTAGGGGTTGGCTGTTCACAACTGTCATTTGTATCCGCACAATAATAACCTTCATTACAATTACACGTTGTGTCGGGTTCGCAAGCGCCACTGACGCACCAACCGGTTTTATTGTCATCGGTGGTGCATTTTTGTTCATAATTGGCGACCGTTACGCAGGTTTCTGTCGCCGAATCGCATTTTTGACATGTCCCACAAACGGTATCTCCGCATTGTTCGCCGGTTTCTCCGCCTGTATCGGTTGTTCCCGAACCACCGCCCGCAAAGTAAAAGGTCATTGTGTTATCTGTGCCACACGTTTCATTGGAATTGGCATGTACGGCATTAATATCGACTTGCACTGCTGTATTTGCTAACCCGTCAAACACCATTTGACACACGGACTGAGGGATTTTTTTACTAACACCGACGTCAAACATAATTAAACCATCGTCGGAGTATGCCGGATTCGCAAAATCATAGATTGTTGTTTCTTTGTCCCATTCGGCCAGAGAGAGTGTGGCTCGCCCTTGACTGGCTTGTGTCATTAAATCAACGGTTCTTAAGGAAATATCATGTATGGTTTGATTCGCGCGGTATTTGTTCATCCCGTAACTGTATCCTGCGATAGCGCCGATGGATAATACGCCGATAATCGCCAAAGTACCCAGCATTTCTACCATAGAACGGCCGGATTGTAAATTTTTCGTAGTCATTTAGACTTCCTTTCAGTTATTTTAAAATTTAACAAAAAACCACCTTTATAAAAAAAGTGGCTGGAAGTTCAGAACTACTAAAATCAAATAGTATGGCATATTCATCGGATATCGACTTATTTTGCCATCTTCCAACCAAAGTTGGAACTATACATATTTGTATCCTGTATAACGGATAGATTTTAAGAGGTTCTGACACCTCAAGGCACAACACATGCCCCAGGGGAAGAATATCAAACCTTATTTCATAATGCAACAAAAAAAAATCTAGCACAAAAGAGGCAATAAAAAGGTATTGCCTTTTACCCTAAAAAACTCTATATTAACGCCTATGGATATATTTATGTGGCCATGGGCTGTTTTTTTATTTTTGATACCGTTTTTGACCCGTTTCATCATACCGGCCAAACGAATCGGTACGAATGTTATTCCGGTTGCTTTACGAGTCCCTTTTTTCGGACGCTTATCTTCTTTTTTAATCGCTGGCCGCTTACCGTCATCTCATAAAATCGCCGTTTTATTATGTTTATCTTGGGGATTTTTTGTCTTGGCTTGTATGCGTCCCGTTCAATTTGATAAAGCGTTACCATTGCCCAGAGAAGCCCGCAATATTATGTTAACGGTTGATGTGTCAGGGTCTATGGCGGAACAAGATTTTGATTTAAACGGACGTCCCGTTACTCGATTGGCTATGGTAAAAAAAGTCGTAGATGATTTTATCCAAAAACGAACAGATGACAATATCGGATTAGTTATCTTTGGAACAGAAGCTTATCTGTATACGCCTTTATCATTTGACAAAAAAACGCTGCGTTCTTTATTTGATGAGGTCGGCATCGGAATTGCCGGTGAAAAAACGGCCATTGGAGATGCAATTGCAAAATCCGTAGAGGGCGTAGCCGGTGCGCCAAAAGACAGCCGAATTATTATTTTATTATCGGATGGATATACGAACGCCGGTGTGGTCAATTTGGATCAAGCCGTTACTTTGGCACAAAAACAAAATGTCAAAATCTATACCGTCGGAATTGGCTCTAATCAAACACAGGTTAATACTTTCTTTGGATCGTTTGCCGTTAACCCCTCCTTAGATTTGGATGAAGCTGCGTTACAAGAAATTGCCCACAGAACGGGCGGACGCTATTTTCGGGCCAAAACAACCGCAGAATTACAAGATATTTATGCCGCCATTGATTCTTTGGAAAAAAGCCAAGATGAAGAACTGACCGTTCGTCCCAGAACTGAGTGGTTTTATGTTCCTTTGCTGATTTCTATGATTTTATTATTGGCCGGTGCTTTATTGAAACGGAGGCAATTATGACATTCATAAGACCTTGGTTTTTACTCATGGCGGCTATATTATTGGTCTTTTTGATTTTCAAAAAACACCTGTCATCACAAAATCCTCTGGAACGATTTGTAGATAAAAGATTATTACCGTTTTTGACCGTTCATTTTAATATTGATTTATATCGATTAAAAATGCATTGGTTTATTTTTTTCTGGCTGATCTGCACACTGGCCGGAGCCGGTCCTGCCTTTGAAAAAATATCCGTTCCGGCAAGCACTCAAGCACCGGCTACCGTTATTGTGATGGATATGTCTCAAGCAATGTCCGGTGACAATCTGACAAAAGCAAAGTTAAAACTATATGACTTGTTGAATACTTTAAAGGGTGGGCAGGTCGGACTTGTTTTGTATGATGAAAAAGGATATACAGCCGCTCCACTCACTCAAGATACAGACGTTATTCAAAATATGATTTCTTCTTTATCACCCGCTGTCATGCCAAGGCCGTTAAATCGACCCGAAACAGGTTTTAAACAAGCGGCTGAATTATTAAAAAATGCACAGATAAACAAAGGACAAATTGTTTTTATAACTGCCGGTGGTTTTGATGAAGCTGGTTTAGAGCAAATCGCCCGTTCCTTACCTCATCAAATTATAACATTGGCCATCGAAACAGATAATATCGGTTATCCGGTGCCGATTGCCGGTGGTGATTTTATGCGTCATGCCGACGGAACAGTCGTATTGGTCAAACCGAATGCAGACATTCTGTCAAAAATCGGAACTTACGTTCCAATGACGGTATCCGATTCCGATATTCAAAAAATTGCCACTTTAACGCCGGTTCCTCAAGCTAATGAGACTTCGGATATCGCAACATCCGCCAGTATGTGGAAAGATTTAGGGCCATACTTATTGCTTATCAGTTCCGCCTTTTTTATCTGGGTTTTCCGCAAAGGTGTGTTTTTCATCTTATGTATCACTCTTCCGTTTGGGGCCAACGCCGGTTTATTTGAACGAACCGATCAAGAAATTTATCGAAAAACAATGGCCGGAGTTACTGCCTATCAACAAGGGAATTATGAAGCGGCTCGGCAGGTTTTTGAAAACGGAAAAACGGCCAATGATTTTTATAATGCCGGCAATGCAAAAGCCCATTTGAATGACATTCAAGGCGCCATTAAATCCTACGATAACGCACTGAAATTAAATCCGAATCATGCCGAGGCGGCTTGGAACAAAACTTATTTGGAAAAACAACTGCCTCCGAAACAACAATCGCAAAATAATCATCAAAATCAACAATCCGCTTCGTCTAACCGACAGTCAAGCGAAAATCAATCAGAGACATCATCAGACAATCAAGAAAATACCTTGCCTGATCAAGGACAAAATTCTGCTGCTGACACACAAAAAGAGGCGCAAAATTCAAATCAAAATCAAGCCCCCACAGAGCAATCAACCGACGATACACCGGAAACACCTGAAAATTCTGCTCAATCCGCTGAACCACAACAGCCTGAGGCCCAAGCGACTCCGGAGGAAACAGACCCGACTGACGCCTTGAAAAACGCACAAGAACCGCCTCGTCCGTCAGAAGAACCGGCCGAAAATAATGCTCAAGAGGAAAGTCAAATCAAAAACTTTGATCAAGACTCAAAACAATTATTAAATAAAATTAAGCAAAATCCCTCACAATTATTAAGATATCGTTTATTGCAACAATATATGAGGAAATCACAATGAAAATATTTTTAGGGATACTCATTTTTTTCAGTACCATTCCGGTATGGGCTGCCTCTGTATCATTTTCAAAAACACATGTTGCCATTGGGCAAAGTGTAGAACTGATTTTTTCATCAGATACGCCTATCACACAAGCTCCCGATTTATCAGTTTTAAAAAACGATTTTACAATCAGCGGACAAAGTTCCGGGCAAAGCACGACCATTATCAATGGAACAGTTAATACGATGCATCAATTAACATACAATCTTTTTCCTAAACGAGAAGGTACATTTAACATTGATACACTGACAATGAGTGGGGAAAAATTAAATCCGATACAGTTAATCGTTAAAAAAAATGCAACAGCCGATATGGGACCGACTTTAACCATGCAAGCCCGTGTTTCCGAAGGACCATACTACCCTGGACAAGCTATTTTATATACACTCAGAATGGGAGATGTTTCCCGCATTTTAGATGGTGCTTTTGAAACGCCGAGCGCACCTGATGCAACCATTAAACAATTTGGACAAGACGATATCCGAACTGTTATACAGCAAGGTCGGCCTATCAAGATGTTGGAACGCAAGTATCTGATTATTCCGGAACAGTCAGGTCAAATGAAGCTGACTCCAGCCTCTTTTGTCGGTATGCGCTCTATCCCTCAAAATCGTCAAGCTTCTATCGGTGATTTATTTGAACGCGGCATCTTATTCGATGGATTAATGGGCGGTGGGTCTCAAGAACAAGTTTTTGCCTCCGCAGAACCGATAACTCTTAACATTTTACCAAAACCAAGCAATTGGACTGGGTGGTGGTTAGCTTCACCGCAAGTGACTTTAACGTATACAGATAACATACCAACCGATTTAAAATCAGGTTCAACAATAGAAAGAACAATTACTCTATCTGCTAAAGGAGTTCCTGCCGAAGCATTGCCGGTCCCCGTACAACCCAATAACGCAGATTTAAAAGTCTATCCGTCTGATGAAGTACGCGATACATTCATCGATGGAGATACCATTGAAGGACGTTTAAGCGTATCCGTTGTACTTATGCCGACAAACGGGGGGCACATTACAATTCCGGCCATTACGATTCCTTGGTTCAATACCCGAACCGGACAACAAGAAACAGCAAAAATCGAGGCAATAACCCTCACCGTTAACGGACCGCGTCTGACACATACAACACCCCAAGCGACAAAACCGCAAACCGTCATTCAACAAGCTCCCAAAACACCTACTCCGACAAACAGACCTCTGACAAATTCCGTTATGACAGCACCACAAATGTGGCTGTGGTTAATAATCGGAATAATCAGTGGCGGATTAATTGTCGGTCTGGCCGCCTTTATTCTGGGAAAAATAAAAACACATAAACGCAAAAAGCCTTTACCGGATTTATACCCCTTTTAATTTTGGGGGTATCTCCGGCGTTATTTACGATTTTTTAATAAAAAGTAAAAAAAGTGCTTGACTTTTACGAAAAAAAAGAGTAAAAGAACACATTAGTTTTATTATAAGGTAAAGAAAGGATACAAACAATGGCTAAAAAATGCAGCATTTCCGGTAAAGGCGTACAAACAGGAAATAATGTCAGCAAGTCCAACCGCAAAACACGTCGTCGTTTTATGCCGAACTTGCAAGAAGTGGCTGTTTACAGCGAAATTTTGGGCGCTCCGGTAACACTCCGTTTAAGTTCTAACGGTCTCAGAACAATTGAAAAAAATGGTGGTATTGATACATACTTACTCACAAAACCGGTATCCAGATTAACAGACGATGCCAAAGCATTGCGTAAACGCATTGAAAGTGCAAAAGCCGCAAAAGGTTTGTAATATCTTTTCATAAAAAACGCCAATCCCTCCTCCTTAGGCGTTTTTTTATGCGTAAAAGCGTTCCAACAACGGAACGCTTTTTTTGTCGTAAATATCCCCACTCAAAGGTGGGGATATATAAAGAAATAAAAGCCCTTTATTCTTGTGTAATAACTGGCAAAATCGGACGATCATCCAATAAAGCTTTTAATCGTTTCACACCATCATTTAACGAAACGGATTCTTGGTCACCCGTTACCATATTTTTAAATGACACTGTCTGCTGAGCTTCTTCATCTTCACCCACAATAACGACATACGGCACACCGATTTTATTCGCATATACCATTTTATTTTTAAACTTTACATCGGCAAAATACACTTCGGTTTTGATATCTGCTTCGCGCAATGCCTTAGCGACTGCCAACGGATAAGACACACTGCTTCCCATCGGCAAAACCAAAACTTCCGTCGGCGTTTGACCGGCTGTACGGATTAAACCGGCCCCGCTTAATAAATCAAATAGCCGAGTCAAACCAATACTCATTCCGATTCCGGGTAATTTTTTGTCTGTGTAATTTTCCGCCAAATTATCATAGCGACCACCGGCACAAATTGTTCCCCAAGTCGGATAATCATCTACCGTTGTCTCATATACGGTTCCGGTGTAATAATCCAACCCTCGTGTAATTTTCAAATCTATTTTATAGTGACTTTGCGGAACCCCTAAAGCCGTTAACGCTTCAGATACGGTTTTCAGCTCCTCACATCCGGCACGGAAAGCTTCATTATCAATCCCTAACTGTGATAATTGTGCCATAACGGATTCGGCATCACCACCGATTTCGACAAAGGATAAAATACGAGTTGCATTATCTTGAGATACGCCTAAATCCAACAGCCCCAGACGCACATTTTCGGACCCAATTTTATCAAGTTTATCAACAAGTCGCAAAATATCAGCCGACTGTTCTTCTAATCCCAAAGATTGATAAAAACCACGTAATAATTTACGATTATTCATCCGAATATGGAATCGTTTTAAACCCAATTTAGTCAAAACACTGTACATAATAGACGGAATTTCCGCATCATATACAACAGATAATTTTTCATTACCGATGATATCGATATCGGCCTGATAAAATTCACGAAAACGCCCTTTTTGTGGTCTTTCCCCCCGATAAACCTTACCAATACAGTACCGGCGAAAAGGAAAAGCCAACTCATTTTGATTTTTGGCTGCAAATCTGGAAAACGGAACGGTCAAATCAAATCGCATACACATATCGGTATCACCCTTTGTAAAACGATAAATTTGTTTTTCCGTTTCACCACCGGCTTTAGCCAACAGCACATCGCTCAATTCCAAAACAGGCGGGTCCAGTGGCACAAAACCATACGATTCATAAGTTTCTTGAACAATTTGTTTCATTTTTTCAAATGCCAACTGGTCGGCGGGTAACAGTTCCATAAAACCTGACATAATTTTAGGTGTCACTTTTTTCTTCATCTTTTTCCCCTTAATCTATCGGCACTTACCACGCGTTTCGGCATGACGGCAAATGCCCGTTTCATCAAAAAATATCAATAAAGCGCATGAGTCGGATTGATATGACCATAACGTTTTATTTTGTTCATTTCGGCTGAGTGTTGGCGTTCCAAAACGGCTGTGAATGGCAGAACGCGGTTGCCCAATCAAAGAGGCAATCGTTTGGGGTTCGGCATGAGCAACACCTTCAAATGACGTCGGACGCATAGAACAGGCCGACATCATCAGACCGCATATCAGTCCCACTACCCATTTTTTCATCTTATACCTCTAAAGCCACATAAGCGTGTGTTTGATATAATTCCACGTTTTCATGAGCATAATCGTAAGCCGTACGGCCAACAGAACAACGCAAAGTTTTATCTGCTCCTAAAGCCAACAACTCATCAATAATTTGTGGATTCGGGTTAGACTGAGCCGCCAACATCAAGGCTGTTTTACCTTCCTTATCCACCTTATTAATATCTGTACCGGAATTAACCAACATATTAACAATAGCCGGATTTGTATTATAAATCGCCGCAATCATCAAGGCATTCCGTCCAGCGCTGTTTATCGGCTGTACCTTTGCCCCTTCATAAATCAGCGTCTGTATAATTTGTTCATTAGTATTATATCTTGCGGCCACCATGAGAGGAGTTACCCCTCCTTCATCTGTCACATTTACATCGGATTGAGACAAAACATGTTCCAACATTTGAACATCTTTAGCATATCTCACAACCCCCATCAACGGCGTTGTACCGAAAATATTCCGCTCGTTCATATCTACGCCCGTTTTTAAAATACGTTCTACGCCTTGGATGGATTCGTTTTGAACATAGCTAATTAAGCACTTGTGTTTTAACCAATCAGAACAAACCAAGAAAAAATAAACGGCGGTTATAATTGCCAAAGCAGTATAGAACAAAATCAGGTATGCAATAAACTTAAAGTGCATAACCCCCCAATCTGTCCCTTGTGTCAATATATCAATGTTCATATCATTCACCAGTATAATCCGATTTTTCGGTCTGTGCAAGTAAAAATTTATGCCAAGGTCTCAGCCCCAACCCCTCAGCCACATTTTCAACACGAATTACTCCGTCCGAAACAAAAACAGCATGCGTTTTATTTTTCCACAAATCCCTTAATTTTATAACATTTTTCGGGCAATCACCCATTTCATAGGACGTTAAAATGCTCAAATCTGCATCTGCACATGCCAATGAACTAAAGGCTATCTTTTTTCCACCGATAACCACAAAGTTATCTAAAAATTCCGGTGTCATATCCGTATTCGGATTTTGACCGTTCCGTCTTAACCATGTATCACTGATTAACGGATTGGCCAGTCGATCACTGAGTGACAATCGACCATCTGCTAAACGTACAGCAAAAACTTTTCCCCCTTCGGACACCAAAATATCCGGCCTTTCCACTGTCATAAAAGAAAATAATCCCAATGCAATAATCGGTATTCCTATCAACCGTACAGCTGATTGAAAGAAAAATAAAATCAACAAACTGGCTGTTATAACCCCTAATCCCCATGTATCAAAAGACGCAACGGTTACGTCTGCATAGGGCAAATTTTTTATCCACTCACAGATTTGACCGATAAAAGTCAAACAGGCGCCAGTCCCCTTTAAAAACAGAGCATCCCAACCAAACGGCATCAATAAAACCGCCGCTAGCAATAATGGCATAATTGCAAAAGAAAACAGGGCAGAGGTCAACAGATTCCCCAAAACACCGTAAGGGGCAAATTGGTTAAAGTGATACATTCCATACAAAGCAGTAGATAAAGTTGCCAGAAGACTGACACACACCGATCCGACAAAAATCAACCAACACTTATAAAAAAAGTTGTGCTTATAAGGGCTGTCTTTAAACACACGCATCAAGGTTTCATACAAACTTAACATTGCAAAAACAGCAATAAAAGATAATTGAAATCCGGCATTAATTAAACTTTCCGGCCATATCAGCAAAATCAAAGCGCCGGCAAGAACTGCCGTACGTAATGACAGAGCCGACCTATCAAACATTACCGCCGTCAAAACAACGGAAATCATAATAAAAGATCTGACCGCAGGAATTTGTAATCCGGAAATAAACAGGTAAAACAACACCAACAATAATGATAAGAAAGCCGCCAATTTTTTTGTATTAATAACACTGCCCAATCTGGGAACTAAAGCAAAAATCCCACGAATCAAGAAAAAGACCAATCCGGCCAATAACGTCAAGTGAAATCCCGAAACGGATAACACATGAATAATACCGGCAATCCGGTACAACTCATATTGTTCCGGCGAAACCAATCCTTGATCCCCGATAATTAACGGAACGGCAATAGCCGCCGCATCGGCAGGTAAAATTTGTTGAACACGTTCTGAAATAAATGAGCGCAAATCTTCAAACCAAATTTTCAATGCGGATCTGTTCGGATTTTCGGAATACGATTTTAATTCACTCAAACGTCCAATGGCACCAATTTGCATAAACCAAGCCGTACGGGAAAAATCGTATGCGCCGTGCTCAGCCGGTAAAATAGGAGGCATTAAGTGAGCATATCCTTTAACAGAATCCCCCACGCGCATTAACGGCGTTTTCCCCGCATAATTCAATCGTATTTTAGCCGGCGTTCTATCGGGTTCAACCCCATCAATCCACACATTTTCCAAGGTAATACGAAAACCACTCCGTTTGGGTTCAACTTTTGAAATAATACCCGAAACGGCTGTATCAAACATTTTATCGGATATAACGGGAGCCGCCACCACATCCGCCCTGACCGTTGCAACAAATAAGCCGACACAAAACAAGCAAATATATCCTAAAACAACCCGAGCGACTGCATCACGATGCCCCAAAAACCAGATTACCGACGCAATAAAAGCAAGCAACCCCATCGCCCACAAATTCGGTTCAACCGGCAGTGAAAAATACACACCGATACCCAGAGCCAAAAAGGCGCCGTTCATCAATGCGAAACCGTATCTTTCGCGATACAAAAACGATGCGGCTGTTTGTTTTTTCATGAGGTCTATATAACACAAAACACTTGCTAAATCAATGCAAAAGTCTGTATTTTTTTTAAAAATCTTCAGGTGTTTTTAATGCTTGAACGGCCGTTTCATAAGAAAAACCGGCCCGACCCAAAGTTGCCAAATCTTTTTGACGATAATCTTTTTGACACTCTTGAGCCCGCATCCACCCGATTTTTTTGCGACGAATGAAAATTTGAGCGCGAGATACCTCATCTTTATCCGAATCTACCAACAATCGTTCAATTTCATCCGGATCCAATCCGGCCAACGTTAATTTTGCCACCATAAATCGTTTTGATTTTCCCATAGCTGACAATGTACGAACTTGGTTTTCACCATACCTTTTATCATCAACATATCCCAATTTCACGACTTTTGCCACAATCTGTTCAATCCACTGATTCGTTTCAGAAGGTATCTCCTGACCCAAACGGGCAACAGTATCAACCCGTTTTTTTAACATTTGACGTACCTTCTCAGTACTTGCCTCATAGCGCGACAAATAATGTAATGTAATACGATGCAGTCTTTGGTATGTAATTTTTTTTGCCATTGACAAATACCATCCTTTCACGCATAATATACAAAAAAACGAAGGAAAATGCAAATGGATATTATCAAACCTTTTATGTTAGAAAACGGACTGTTCCGCGGGTTCTTTATTTCGGCCGATGATGCGGTATCAAAAATGATGGAAAATCATAATTATCCTCAAATCGTTCAATCTTATTTGGCTCAAGTGGCTTTGCTGGCCATTTCATTAAGTGCCGGAATTAAATATGAAGGTGTTTTTTCCTTACAAATCAAAGGAAACGGTCCTATTTCAACATTGTTTTGTGATGTAACACATGATTATAAAATTCGGGGCTATGCCGTTTATGATACCGAACGTTTGACCGGTGATTTATCCGATATGAAAGAAGCTGTCGGAACGGGGCAAATGCTGTTTTCCGTTGCTCAACTGGGACAAGAACCCTATCAAGGTGTTGTCGCATTAACCGGTAATACATTGGCAGATACCGTTAAATCTTATTTTGATTTATCCGAACAAATCAACACAGATATTATTTTGAGACAAAAAAAGAATGAAACACGTTTGATTATGTTGCAACAAATGCCCGATAAACCGGGGGTATCTGCGACAGAAAAAGCCGATTTATGGGAAACGGTATCAGTATTATTAAACAGCGTTAAAGATATTGAGCTGTTTTCCGACAAATTAACACCGGACGAGGTTTTATTCCGGCTGTTTCATGCCAATGAACTGACTGTTTTTCCGGATAACATTCCGTCTTATGAGTGTCGATGCTATCGTGATAAAATGTTCAATTTCCTAAAAAAATTACCGGATGCAGAACGTGAAACCCTTTATCAAGAGGATAAAATCACGGCCGGTTGTCAATTTTGTAACGAACAATATATTTTTACACGAGAAGATTTTAAATGAAATACGGGATTATCGGTTGTGTGTGCCTTCTGCTAAGTGCGTGTCAGGTTTTGCCATTGACCCCTTTTTCAGTTGATACTTACGCCAAAGAGCCCCCTATTTTTTTAGACGTTTCTCTGATAGATATCACCTCTCGGGTACATACCTATAATCGCTTGCCGCATATTGAAAATAATTTACCCGTCACACCCGATGATGTACTGCAAGATTGGGCCCATAACAGATTACGGGCATCAGATGCAACCAGCCCCATAACGGCAGAGTTCAGCATTATCAAAGCTTATATGACCGAAACACCCTCACCATCCGGCAAGTGGTATATTTTCGACAATGTCACATATCGATTGGATTACGATGTTATGTTGCAATTCAAACAAAGCAATCGCATTTTATATACACAAACGGCTTCCGGATGGGAAGAGCATGCTATCCCTCAAAAAAGTTCTTTACATACAAAAGAAAGAACATGGGAAAAAATGTTAAATAATATGGTACAAAAAATAGATTACAAAATCATTCCCGAAATACCAAATAAATTTAGATAAACAAATTTATAGTTGATTAAAATTTCTGTTACATTTCATAATCGGTTTTGATACACTTTTAACGGAGTAAATTTTTTGCTCTGAAGTTTGATACCCTCTTAAACGTTGTCCGTAAAGCGGGCGTAAAACACTACCTTTTTGCCAGCGGCAGGGAGGTAGTAGAATAAGGTGAATAACCCAATATACTACACTATTCGTTTAATAGGTATCAACTTCCTGCCACTTTTTAAAAGTGGTTTTTGTTTTAACGTATAAAATTTGAAAGGAAGCCAGGTGCTATGAAAAATTTTGAATCCGGTCGGTCGATGGTGGAAATGCTGGGAACACTGGCGATTATCGGTGAGACGATATAACCAAATCTTATCCATCCTCTGTATGCAACAAAGCCGTCATACACAGAGGTATCACGATTAAAGCCGGCCCCCAAGCGGCCAAAACCATCGGCAAGCTTTGTGATAAGCCCAAAACATTGGTGATTCGCGTTAAAAAGTACAACAAAAATCCACATAAAATCGCCAAGATTAAACGCAATAAAATCTTACCTTGTCGATTCGTTGTCGGCAGTGCAAAGACTGCGGCAATAAAGACCATAGCCACCATTGTAATCGGATAGGCAATCAGTTCATGCCAATACATTTGATGCGTAACCGGGGAAAAACCGGCCTCTTTTAAAAAACGAATAAATTTCGGAAAGCGCCAAAATGACATTGTCTGAGGCTCATCAAATTTTTCCAAAATTCCCTCTAACGTAAAATCCGTTTTAAACGCAATATCCGCCGTTACTTCCCCTGTTTCCGCCACCGGATCAATAACGAACGGATTTTTTAATACCAACTCACCACCCGTTAAAACAGCCGTTGCTGTTTCAAATTGCTTTAAAAACTGATGTTCCGGCGTCAACTCCATTAAAGACACCTGATCCAACAAAACGGTATTATTTTCCTGTCTGACTCGACCGGCTCGGACCACGATTGTTTTGTCCGGCTGAGCCTCTCTGAGCCACAAACCATTTTCTGACCACGAAAAAGGATTCGAATTTGTCATGCCTAAGTGTTCTTCCAACCGTTCATAACGTTTCGCCGTTAAAGCCGAAAACGGATTAAAAACCGTTACATCAAATACACCGATTAAAAAGGTAGCTAACACAACAGGAGTCATAAAATTCCAAGCCGACATACCGACCGCCCGCATCACAATTAATTCCGACGACCGGCTGAATTTCAAAAAGAACACTATCCCCGAAATCAATACAACAAACGGTAAAATAATATGTATCATCTGAGGTGATTTTAAAAGAGCCATAACCCCTAAATCCAAAAAGGCAACAGATTCACGCTTAGACGATTCTCTGAGCAATTCAATCATATCAAACAGCAAAATAACCGCTGCCAAGGCAAATAACGTGGCAAAAAAAATCAAAATAAAATGTTTTAAAATATATCGGAACAAAATTAAATTCATATTTGACCCTTTGTTTTTTTCTCACTTTAGCAAAAAAAAATCAAAAAGTCATTCTTTTTTTAAGTACGGCAACAATAAAAAAATCGGATAAATTACTTTTTTACTATAGTCATCAAAGTAATTTCGGGAGGCGTCAAAAAACGAAACGGGAAACCTCGCCACAATCCCGTTCCCGAATGAACATATAACTGAGAACGTCTGATGGAATACAATCCCTTCACAAAACCTTGATTCATTTTGGCAACCAATGGAGCCAATACGGCAAATTGTCCGCCGTGCGTATGGCCGGATAATTGTAAAAAAACCAAATCGGACGGAATTTTTTTAGCCACTGACGGATAATGGGCCAGCAATAAAATCGGCTCAGCAGAAACAATGCCATCCAACAGATGATTATTTCTGTAAATTCCCGCAATCGTTATATCATTATCCCCTAATCGAACAGACCGAATGTCATCATTTAAAACAGTCATGTTGTTTTGTTTAAAAAAGACTTCCCAATTATCAGAATCGTGAAACATTTCATGATTTCCAAATGACATATAAACACCATCCGGCGCTTGCAACTCAAACAAAGGGTGAATTTGTTCACTCAACATTTGCACATCGTTATCTATGATATCACCCGTAATCAGAATCATATCAGATTTTAAGGTATTTGTTTTACGCACAACCTCTTGCAACCATTTCTTTTCAATCGGTGCCGTCGAGCTGATATGCACATCAGACAAAACGGCTATTTTCACAGGCTTCCAATCGGCCGGCAACATATCACTTAAAAGCGTCACATGCCGTACGGAAGGAATTTTCATTGCTTCATAAAATCCATAAACCGTTACTAACCCGGTCAACCCTAAAATCATCGGGATTCTATACGGTAACTTTTTTCCAAATCGTTTTAAAATCCACGCCAAAACATCTATTGCCAACGCAAACCCCAAACACATAAACAAGGCAACTTGACTCAATCCGTTAAATAAAAACCAAAAAGAAGAAGTCGTAAAAGATTTTATGATGTCATTGGAAATAGCGCCTAACCATGCTTTTTGTGATATTAAAATTAATAAAGCAAATAAAATTGACTTTGTTATCGTTTTCAGGTTGGTCGGCAAAATTAAACTAACAGACACATACAATACAACGCATAAATTAATAAACGACACAACAATAAAAAACATTTTTGACCTCTGTTGGTTTTGATTTTTATGTCATTTTAACATAAACCAGAGATTTTGACAAAGGCCAATATACACTTTTTAAACTTTTTTCAAAAAAACTATTGACAAGGGATAAAAAATTCTGTATAGTGGCTCAAGTCAACTGACGAATGAGTGTGTAGCTCAGCTGGTAGAGCATCTGACTTTTAATCAGAGGGCCCAGGGTTCGAATCCCTGCACGCTCACCATTTATAAAAACACCCCGCCATGTGCGGGGTGTTTTTATAAATGTGTGATATGTGTCAGGGGATGAGAACCCGTCAAAGGGTTCGGTCACGAAGCGTCAGCGTAGTGGATGTCCGATAGGACAGTCCGACATGCAATGAGGACGAGGGGGGGCACCCCCGAGCAATCCCTACATCCTTTCTCATTCCGCCATGTGCGGGGTGTTTTTATAAATGTGTGATATGTGTCAGGGGATGAGAACCCGTCAAAGGGATGTATTGACAAGCGTTTTTCCATATTTTTACCCCAAAACGAATCTTTTTTCTTTTGAAATACCCACTAAAAAACATATTAACATATTATTTTTATTACATATCTTTTTAGATACCGTATCTTAGTCCTCTTTGTTAACCATTCATTAGCAAAAAAAATCTTGCAATTAAAAAAAAACTATGCAAAAGTGCCTATTGAAAGTGGCAAGGCTGCCATTTTCTGGGCGTCGAAACCCATTTAAAAAGCGGTCGTGTGCACACGACTTAAAACAAGGATACCGACTAAATCCTATGATGTGATGCCGATCAATAAGGCTGATGTCGGGAAGTAATCTTTCGGTATGAACTAAGCCGAGCCATCTGCTTTTTATGGTTTTCGAACATCCGCCCACCAATGTGGGTTTTTTTTAATATGTTATAACAAATAAAGAAAGGATGTTTAAACATGAAAAAATTAGAATCTGGTCGTTCAATGGTTGAAATGTTGGGTGTATTGGCCATCATCGGTGTTTTGTCCATCGGTGGTATTGCCGGTTATACAATGGCTATGAACCGTTATCGTGCAAATGAAGTATTGAATGCCGCTCAATTGTTGTCCGTTGTGGCTCAATCAACTATCACAAAATCAGGTACTGTTACAGAAACATTACAAAACTTAGGTGTTTCCGGTGCTTCCGGCAATACACTTCATAACTGTACATTAGGTGCAACTTATGGCAGCCCTGCAGTAACCGTTGCCAATGAATCAACTGACAAAAAATGTGATTTATCAACAATTGCTACTATCACGGGAAAAACACACACAACCCATATCATTAACGCTAATGGACAGTTGGGTAACTAATCCCATAACCTAAACCACACATTGCGTTTTTATCGGTTTTTAGCAGTGGTTTAGGCAAAAAAATCTATACCCTCTGGGGAGGGGGCTTAAAAAACCGATACCTTTGTGCCAATGCTTAATTTTTTTTCTTGATTTAATTTTGTCGTAAGCGTTGGCACCTTTTTTATATCCGACATCATCCGATTTTTAAAACACATACAAAAAACGAAGAAGAAGAAGGCCTTGAGTGTCAAATCTTTCCCTTGACTTATTAATTAAATCCTTTTAGACTGCCAAGTATGTTTGAAATGCTGATACTTTCCTTTATTCAGAGCATGACGGAGTTTTTACCCGTCAGCTCATCCGGCCATTTAATTTTAGCGGACAGTTTCGGCTTTTCCAATCAAACACTGGCGACGGATGTTGCGCTGCACGTCGGCACTCTGATTGCTGTTATGGCTTATTTTCATAAGGATATTATGCGGCTGGTGTGTGGTATCTGGCAAAAAGGCCCGGCCAGAGAATTATTTATCAAATTGAGCATTGCTACCATTCCCGTTGTGGTTGCCGGTTTTTTTGGTAAAACAATTATCGAAACCACTTTACGTAGTCCGTTTATTGTGGCTTTTACCTCAATTTTCTTTGGGATTTTACTGTGGTGGGTTGATAAATATGCCACAAAAGATAAAAGCTTATCCCAACTCAGTATGAAAGGGGCATTCATCATCGGTCTGGCTCAAATTCTGGCTCTTGTCCCGGGAACCAGCCGATCAGGCATTACAATCACATGCGCCCGAGCATTACATATCAATCGGACAGAGGCTGCCAGATTTTCCATGCTGTTATCTATTCCGACCATAGGGTTGGGCGCTTTATATGTCTTAGGACAAAGCCTTCTAAATAATTCAGTCCGACAACTCATCGGCATAGAATTGCTTGTCGGAATGGGACTGTCTGCTCTTTTCGGTTTGGTTGCCGTATGGTTTTTAATGCGCTGGGTTAAAACAGCCAGCTTTGCCATCTTTGCCATTTACCGAGTGGCTTTGGGTTTATTTTTGATTTATTATTTCTTGTAATGTTTTCAAAACAAACACGCGTACGGCACAAGATAAATTGGCCGTTCTGATATCATCAATTTCGGTAATTAAACTACCGATAGATTGATTGCGTTTTGCGGCAATATCTTGGAAGGCTTGCCAAAATTCCGGTTCTAATGTCAAACTGGTTCGGTGGGAATGAATCAAAACAGAATGTTTTTGCGGTTTACTCATTTTTTACGCAACGCCTCCAAATCTATTACTTCGGCTGTTGATTGTTTTGCGGTTTGAACCGTTTTTTGACCTGTTTTATCGGATACTGGCTCCAACACCAATCCAAACTCACAAGACGGGTCAGCAAACTGAATAATCGCCGTGTAAGGCACATAAATCGTTGCAGGCACACCACCAAAAGCCAGTTCTACGGAAAAACCATCCAATCCGGCATTTAAATTTTCAAATTGATGTTGTAAAATAATACTCATTTGCTGAGGATATTTCGAACGTACATAGGGGGGGATTTTCACATCCTCTCTGTCCGTTTGAAAGGTAATAAAAAAATGGGTTTCGCCCTGTAACCCTTGCTCGGCTGCATCCGTCAAAACATCCCGAATCACCTGACGCATTGCCTTTTGCACATACTGATTGTAATTAATTGCCATCATATCCTCATAAAAAAGTGGGGGATTTCTGTTGCTAGGGAACCCCCGCCCCCACCTGACCGCTCATATTGGTCAGGAATTGATGGTCATAGGACGCTTAATTAAGCGGCCATAGCGACCGGAGCAAAATTATCATTTGCGTTTAT
>JAZKXP010000067.1:0-21763 GCA_045611665.1 Alphaproteobacteria bacterium
CATTCTTTCAAACGTTTGCCTATACACTTTACTGATATTCAATATCAGTCCGTCTCATAGTTCCAATGCACTAAACAGCCTCGTCTATCATATAAACAGCCAACAACTGCCCGTGCATCCGTCTCTTCTAAACATATTAACCCTGTCTTAACAACTTACCGTCTTTGCGGCGGTGAATGGGATATTATACCAAATCAAAACAAATGTCAACAACTTTTTTGAACTTTTTTTAATAAAAATACATTTTTTTGACATTTAATTGATTTTCATACCATTTTTCGTGTGGTATTTAGGTATTTAGAGCCGTTTTCCCGCTCTTTTCAGGATAAAATCACCCCAAAAAAACACAAAAACGATCAAAACAAAGTCAACACACACTCCCTTGGTTTAAAAACTTTACTTTTTGTTTTTTTTGTGATATAATGTAACGTATATACGAAATGGACGCCACGGAGGCGATATAATGAAAATGAAAGCATTTATATTAGGAACATCTTTATTATGTACAACCTTTTTAACACAATGTTCTTTTAACAGAAGCATTGAATCGGTCGGTCCTTTATCTTCTCCGGCTGTCATTTATCAACAAAAACGTGAAATATTGGCCAACTCTTTGTTGAACGTCCGAACATCGTCCGATGATAACCGACAATGTCTTTTAGAGGCTTTTTTTACCTACAGCCAATCTGATATCGGAAAAAGAGTTGTCTCCGGTACAGATAGGGAGTTATCGTTTACACCCGTTGTTACCCATACAAATAAATATTATGCGATGTTCCATCCGTATAATAACAATATTCGTTTAACCACTCGAATGTTTTCTGAAGAAGAATCCGAAACCGGGCGCATACAACTGATTCACGAAACACTGGGACACGAATTGTTACACGGATACCAAAAGAATCAAAATCTCATTCGAGGATTCGGCTTATCTCCCAGCCAATTTATTATGACGGAAAAATTAGCTGAGGCAGAGGCCTATGCTTGGGACATTGCCCATCATACCAATCAGACAAAAACCATATCCAATAAACAAATCGGTCGTCTGATTGTCGAGCTGATGAAAAAAGATACCAAATATGGCGAGTGGCAAGATACCGTTGGGGAACAAGCTATCAGTGGGTTACGGACTCATGCCATTATGGGACACGTTTCCAATACCGGAAACAATAATTTATACAATCACGCTCTGAATTATTATCAAAAACAGTACAATATTCATCCCACGGAAATTGCATCAGTCAATTTAACCACCGCTCAGGAAGCCCAATATTTATCTCTTTGCGCCGAATTACGTACAGACGGCTATTTTAGCGAAGGAGAAAAGGAGTTAAAAACCAAGCAACGAGCAGCAGCTTTATTTCAAAACTATGCAACAAACGCCAAAAGCGCAAAAGATATCGAATCTTATTTTCACCAATTTGCCATGATTCAATCGTCGCATGTTTCTGCCGCACAAACTCTGTTAAATATCAATACGCCCGCAGCTCTGGAGGCACTCCACAACTTATTGCAAAGCGAATCGATTAAAGGTGACCTCAGCAAGTTAAAACCACAAACACGGGCCGGACAACATGTTTTAATCAACATTCAAAACAAAATGACCCGCCTTCAAGACACACAAAAATTCAGTCGCGAATAAGTTCGTTCAACACAAAACATTTCAAAATTGTGTCCTGTCTTTATTGTAAACTTTTTTTAATTTTTCTTCTAACTCAAGACGCAAGGCATCCGTCATGTCTTCCTTTAAATCAAGTGCTTTATGATACTGATAACCAGCCTCTCGTTTGCGTCCGAGCGCAAAATAAATATCCCCCAAATGAGATTGCACTAAAGCGCTATACGGCATGCCGTCCGCAGCGACTTCCGCATAAGAAAGAGCTTTTTTCGGTTTTCCTTGCTTATAATACCCCCAAGCTAAAGAATCCCAAATATGAGGAGCTTTCGGTGCTAACTGATGCGCCCGACGAATATGAGACATCGCTTTTTCAAAATGCTGACCCTCTTCTATCCAAACATATCCTAAATAATTAAGTAATTCAGCATTATTCGGCATTAACTCTAAAGCTTTTTGCAAATCCTCATCTCGAGCCGGAGCGTTGTTTAACGCCTCATACGCCATAGCTCTTGAAAAATACAAATCAGTCAACTGCTTTTTATTATCCGCTTCGGTTAAAGACAAAGCCTTAGTATATAATTTCTGAGCCAATTCCGGGCGTTTTGTATCGCGATATAAATTCCCCAACATAACCATTAATACAACATCTTTTGGAGCTTTCTGAACTAATGACGTTAAAATTTCTTCCGCTTGTTCATTTTGATCCATCAACATTAAATTCAAAGCCTTTTTGAACAAAATTGTTCCGGACACATTTGAAATACTATCGTACAAACGATTGGCCTCAACATAATATTTTACGGATTCAAATTGTTCTGCCCCCCAAATTTTATATACATTGGCTTCAAAATCCAATTGCACCGCAATTTGATTAAACATCAACCCTGTTTCTTTAAATCCTTCTTCGCCCCCAACAAACGTAGAAACCGCAAAAAAAGCTTCTGCAACCCCTTTAGCCGGTGTCACTTGTGAAAATTCATCGGCACGAGTGACCAAAATTTCGCCCAACGCCGGATTATCGGCAATCGTTTGTTGATATACCTGATACAACGGATTTTCCGGATGCCAGCGCCCCTGTCTCAGATAAAAATATCTGGCCGCTTGTAAAACCGTTACCGTCGGAATTTTAATATCGACCATTTGCTCAAAAGCTTTTTGTACTTTTTCCGGTTGATTAAAATACATCCCCAACAAAGCCGTCTGATACAGATAAAATCCGATTGTTTGTTTTTTATTTAATACATTCAAAGCCCGAAAAGCTTTTTCTTCATTTTTCAGTCCGGCATAGCTCCATGCTTTCAAAACAGGCACCAAAATAGCGGTTATATCCCCCGTTTTAGATATACCCGATACCAAATCCAAAGCCTCTTCATAAGAGCCGCGTCCAATGGCTTCTGCCGACAAAAATAAGGGGGCATAATATGTATTTTTCTCTTTTGCCATTTCCTTTGCAATTTGAATAAAAAGGTCGGAACGACCTGCCAACCCACTCAGAAGATACACATCCGTTTTCAATGCATGATTATTTTTATCCCCTTGATAAGCGCGCTCATAGAAATGAGCGGCTTTAGAAATATCCTGTTCATCCCGAGCCAACAAACCGGCTAAATAAGCACCAAAATCGGCAGTATCCGGTATGTCTCGAAAGGATTTATCCGACTGTAAAGCAATGGGCCTCTCCACCTGATAAGCCGACATCAAAAAACCACAGCCAAAACCACACACCGCAACACTCAGACAAATTCCTGCAAAAACCTCTTTTTTCATCGTTCTAAAAACTTTCTCTCACACAAAAAACTTTCCTTTTAATAAAAAATATGCTATCATCTTTTTAAAGCAAAAAGAAGATAAAAAATGAGTTTCTATCAAAAATTACGTTGGCTGATACAAATGGGGATAGAGGAAACCATCTGTGAGTTTCCCGTTAATCGTTTGAAACCAAAAGAAAAAATAACCGTTATAGATAAAACGACAACCACTGATATCTCACGGTCCTCCTCTGCTACAACACCTGCCGATACGCTTGTTCAACAAGCTGTAGGAGTCGCTTCACAAGCTCAAACTTTCGCTGATTTGGCTAAAGCGATGCAGTCGTTTCATGCGTCAACTTTAAAAAGAACGGCGGCCAATACCGTTTTTGCGGCAGGCAATCCCCAAGCAGATATTATGATTATCGGCGATATGCCGGAGGCGTCAGATGACTTATCCGGTATCCCCTTTTCGGCAGAACCGGGAGAATTGCTGAAAAAAATGATGGCGGCAATCGGATTATCCTGTGACACACACTGTTATACATCAGTTTTAATTCCATGGCGTGCTCCGGGCGGTCGTAAACCGACATCGGCAGAAATTGCCCAGTGTTTGCCCTTTATAAAACGTCATATAGAGCTGGCAAATCCTAAAGTATTGGTTTTGTTCGGAGCGCTGACCAGTGGCGCTTTACTGGGAATAGACAGTTTATCCAGAGCCCGAGGAATATGGCACCCTTATCAATCCGAAAAATTACCGTCTCCCATTCCGACGTTGGTTACATTTTCACCGGCTTATCTGATAAAAAATCCAGCTCATAAAAAGCATGCATGGGAGGATTTAAAACGGCTCCAAGCCAAAATCAGCGAATCTGAATCGGCTTAATTTAATTTTTTTTGTTTCTTTCAATATATCAATCATTCTTTTTTCTGTCGGATATACTACAACACATATCATACAAATATATGGCCCCGGCATATTAAAAAACGTTTTTACAACCCTTTGATTCATGTACCGTTTTTTGCGTTTTTCAGAGTCGTGTTTTAACCGGATTTTATCCGCTTTAAAAGGTTAAAAAATTATTAAAAACAATACCTATATTTAGTCAAAAACACTATATATTGACAAACATATACTACATATTGTGTCAAATATTTTATTTTCATTTGTGACCAAAAAGTTAATTGATTTTTTTTTAATTCCTTTTTATGATGGTTTTAACAGCGAAATTTATAAGGGTAAAAAAATGACGGATACACTTTTCAAACAATGGGATACCGTGTGTGGTCAATTGCGACAGGAACTGGGCGACAAACCGGCGCTCAGATGGCTGACGAAATTGGTGCCGACCGGACTTGAAAACAACCGTCTTCATTTAACGGCTCCGTCTCCTTGTATTCAGGAAGTCGTCAGAAAAAATTATGCCGATCATATTTTATCCTTGTGGCAAGGACAAAACCCAACGATTACAGAATTAAAATTCGGTCTGAAGAAAGTTGAACGACAAGAGCTTAAACCGGCACGACCGACCATTTCTGCCGCACAAATTTTGACGCCGACACGACATGTGGAACATCAAGTTGTGGATTCGGAAGGTGTCGCCGTTTCTTCATATTTGGATCCGTCTCACACATTTGATTCTTTCGTTGTCGGAAAAACGAATGAGTTTGCGTATGCTGCCGCAAAAAGAATTGCCGAAGAAAAAGACACGTCCTTTAATCCGTTATACTTGCACAGTTCTGTCGGATTGGGGAAAACACACTTAATGCATGCAATTGCTTGGCGCATTCGAGAAATACATCCGACAAAGTCCGTTTTATATTTGTCTGCCGAACAATTTTTTCATCGTTTTGTAAAGGCATTACGGGCAGATACCGCCTCGGATTTCAGAGATTTATTCCGCTCTGTTGACGTATTGATGATTGATGATGTTCAGTTTATTTTTGGCAAAAAAGCCACTCAGGAAGAATTTTTTCATACATTTAATGCGCTGATTGCAAGGGGTAAAAAAATTATTTTGGCGGCAGATTCCGCCCCTTCCGATTTACAAGGGATTGAAGAACGCGTTAAAACCCGTATTTCTCAAGGATTGGTGGTAGACATTCACCCGACATCCTATGACTTACGAATCGGCATTTTGGAAGAAAAAGTGGCGCAGAAAAAACTGAATATTCCGGTAGAGGTTTTGGATTATTTGGCCCGTAAAATCACATCTAATGTACGTGAATTGGAAGGGGCTCTCAATCGAATTGTCGCGCACTCGGAATTAATCGGTTCGACAATCAGCATTGACATGGTTAAAAATTTACTCAAAGATGTATTACGTATTCGGGAAAAAAAGATTCACATTGCAGATATTCAAAAAACAACGGCCGACTTTTACGGACTAACCGTAGCGGATTTAAAATCTACGCGCCGTGAACGCAGAATCGCCAGACCACGTCAGTTAGCCATGTATTTGGCAAAACAAATGACAACACTGTCATTACCCGATATCGCGTTACACTTTGACCGTGATCATACAACCATTATGCATGCGGTCAAGCAAATTGATTATTTGTTACAAACGGATAACCAACTTGGTCAAGAAGCCCAAACGTTAATACGCAAATTGAAAGAAGAGGATGATGACTAATTCACTGTCTCCATTCAATTCCCATTTATTTTTAGGTTTTGAAGAACTGGAAGATATGCTGTGTAAAGCGGTTGGTTCCGGAAGTTCTTTTCCTCCTTACAATATTGAGTTAGTGGATGAAAACACTCTGCAAATATCACTGGCGGTTGCCGGATATACCGAACAGGATTTAGAAGTTACCTTAGAAGATAACGAATTAGTTGTGCGCGGACGTCAAGAACATACTCAAGAAAAACACTATACACATAAAGGTATCGCGGCTCGTTCTTTCATTAAAACATTTATCCTGGCCGATGGTATGACGGTCAGTCAGGTGACATTAGAATATGGATTATTAACCATTACGGTGCATAAACCCATCCGCAAAACAAAACGAACCGTTTTAAAAATTACAAAATCTCCCAACTCTTCGTGTTTAATTGAAGCAAAGGCGGGTAAAAAATGACACAGTTTGTAAAAGAAAGAGCTTTATATGCGGACAGCTTTCATGATATCACCATACAAACCAGTGATGAAGCCTATATTCGCCCCACTCACTCAGAAACTGGAACGGTGTGGGGGATTTATGATACGGACGGCACAGAAATCGGTCACGCCAATTCACGAGAAGTCGCCATGGCCGTTGCTTTTCAAAACGACTTGATTCCACTGAATGTACATTAACATGTGACGTATTTTCAAATTTTCTTGAATTTTGCATTATTTTCGTGTATACTGCCTTTCATTAAGCAGTTTTTTTTCAGGAGTTTTTTGCATGCAGTTAGGAAAAGTAAAATGGTATGATCCCCGTAAAGGTTTTGGTTTTATTACCCCAAATGACGGAGGAGCTGATGTTTTTGTACATGTTGAATCCATTCACGAATCAAAACTGTATCGTTTACAAGAAAATCAACCGATTGGTTATGATACAAAAAAAGACGGCGATAGAACCTGTGCCGTCAATTTAGTTTTAAGATATTAAAATCTTATCTTGCCAACGTATTTTGATCAGATGCATAAACAGGTTGTGTGTGAGATGACACTTTAACCGGTTGGGAAACTTTCGGTTGTTGTTGGCACCCTTTCATAATCAATCCGGCTACACCGCCAAAAGTAATCAAGCTGGTTGCAACCAATATTAAACAACCCAGGCCACTACGTTTTCTAAAAATATCATCTTCCTCTGCAACCAATCGTTGCAACTCTTGAGATGACGTCAGTTTATTCGTTTTTTCTTCCATAACAACTATTCCTTTCGTATTCGTTAACGCTTTATTAATACATCACAAAAACCCCCAGACTTCAATTATTTTTTTAATGACTTGCCAAAAACCTTCATTTCGCGTAAACTACCTGTTATCAGGAGGCACCCAATGCATACACTTATCGGTATTATGACAGGGAATTCATTAGACGCCGTAGATACGGTTTTATCGGTCTTTGAGGGCAATAAAATAACAGATATGTGTGCCTATTCAACCCCGTACCCGGCATCGCTCAGAGCCGACTTCTTAACATTAAAAGCCTATTTATCCTCTGGTATGGATACCGAAACATTTATTCAAACGCCTTTATTTAAAAAGACACACGATACCTATATTAAATTAGTCGCCGATACGGTATTAAAATTGATTGAAACCGCCTCCGTTAAAAAATCGGATATTGACGCTATCGGATTTCACGGACAAACGGTAGATTACTGCGGGCCGAGTGTCGCACAAAAATCGGGAATAGAACCATATAATACCCAAATAGGATCGGGACAAATGCTGGCTGACTTAACCGGATTACCCGTTATTTACGATTTCCGCTCTGATGACGTAATGGCGGGCGGAAACGGTGCCCCTTTAGCCCCGACTCATAACCTGAACCTCGCACGCGCCTTTCAAATAGAATCGGCCATCTTTTTTAATGCCGGTAACACATCAAACTTATCTATTGTCGCAGACAATCAAGTTCTCGGATGGGATGCCGGCCCGTTTAATGAGCTTACCGACAAAATGGTTCAAATGCACAAAAACGAACCGTTTGATGAAAACGGAAAATACGGTATGCAAGGCATCGTTGACATGGATTTACTGGCTCGCCTATTTGATCTCAGTGCCACAACAGGCAGCGGAGAAAACTATCTGACTCTTCCACCGCCTAAAGCCTCAGATCCCAGATGGTACCGTTTTTTAGATGAGCTAAAAGACCCAACCGATTTTGAACACAAATTAAGAACTGTTGAATATTTTTCGGCCTATGTTGCTGCTTATACTTTAAAATTCGTTCCAAAAGACATTCAAATGCCGACCAACTTTATTTTGTTCGGCGGTGGCTGGAATAACCCAATATGCAAAACAGCTTTCGAAGATTTACTCAGTGGTAAATCCCCTGTTTTACCCTATCATCAAAACGATTTTAATGATATTTTATCACGTTTTGAAACCACGCCAAAGGTATGGATTTCCAATATGGGCAAATACATGGAAGCTCGTATTTTTGCCGACTTAGCCCGATATTATTTGGAAAATAAAGTTTGGTTCGAACATACGGTTGGCCATCATCCCGTCAGATTGGGACAACTCCGCAAGCCATTTGAAGGAAGAATAGATGATGTGGTCAGTCGCAGTGCCAAAGGATGGCAGGAAAAATAAAGCTTTTATCAAAAGGACCGGTATTTTATGCTCTGTCACAACATTATTTACGTTTTCTTTTCTTTTTTCCTCTCACAGGTGTTTTTTTGATATTTTTTTTAACCTTTTTTAAGGTGTTTTCTTTTTTTCCACCACCGATAATATCAAAAACCATTCCGCCGGTTACGGGGACGCATTCTTTTAAAATCACATCCACCATATCACCACAGGCAAATACACGCCCGCTTTCCCGACCGATTAATCTGGCACCGGCTTCGTCAATTTCATAGTAATCATTTGCTAAAGAACTTAAGGGGACAAAACCATCGGCACCATAGGCATCCAATCGGACAAACAATCCAAACGTATTAACCGATGAAATACGGGCTTTAAATTTTGCACCCACTTTATCTACCAAATAACCCGCGATATATCTGTCTATGGCATCTTGTTCGGCACTGGCCGCTTGACGTTCCATATAGGAAATATGGCGTGCCGTATCTTCAAACGTTTTAACTTCTTCATCCGTCAAAGCTCCTTCCCCTAATTTTAAGGCGCCGATTAAAGCCCGATGCACCAAAATATCGGCATACCGACGAATAGGAGACGTAAAATGCGCATATCTTTGCAAAGCCAACCCAAAATGCCCGATATTTTCGGGACTGTAAACGGCTTGAGATTGACTACGCAACACAAACTCATTAATGGCAAAATCTTTGGCCGTGCCATCCGCACGTGTTAAAACGGCATTAAAATCTCTAGGTTCTGCCGTTTCTTTTAAAACGCCCTTTTGACCGATTGTTGATAAGAATAAATTTAATGCCTCTATTTTTTCTACGCTGGGACGGTCATGAACACGATACATTGTCGCCCATCCTTTATCTTCCAAAGTTTCCGCCGCAGATACATTAGCCAAAATCATTAACTCTTCAATTAATTTATTACTGTCGTTAATTTCACGTTTTTTGATGTCAGCAACCATTCCTTTATCATTTAAAACGACTTGCCGTTCGGGAACATCAATTTCCAAAACCCCACGACGTTTACGTTTTTTAAGCAATGCCTCATAAGCGCCCATTAAATGATTTAACTCATTTTCCAAACCCGCCACCGGTGTTTTTCCATCCATGGCCGACTGCACTTCGTCATACGTTAAACGTCGGGCGGATTTAATCAAAGCTCTGCGGAAAGTATGGCGTATTTTATGCCCTGTTTTATCTATCCAAGCCTCACACACCAGAGCGGCTCGTTTTTGATTCGGTTGTAATGAACACATTTTGTTAGATAACGCCTCAGGCAACATCGGAATCACACGATCCGGAAAATAAACAGAATTACCACGCATACGTGCATCCATATCTAACGCATCACCACTTCTGACATACCAAGCCACATCCGCAATAGCTACCATAATATGCCATCCGCCCTTATTGGAAGTATCGGTATCGGGTTCGGCCCAAACGGCATCATCAAAATCCCGAGCATCTGCCCCATCTATCGTTACAAAAGGAACAGCCGTTAAATCTTCCCGATGTTTGCTTTTTACCGGTACCGTAGCTTTGGCGGCTTCATTTTCACCGGCTTTTGAAAACATCACCGGCAAATTATGCAAATAAATAGAAATGAGTGTTGCCGCATACGGATCTGTTTCGGACCCGATTTTACGCACAAATGTAGCCTCAGGAAACCGAGAACGCACCATCGGAATATCGGCAATCACAATATCTCGGTTATTGAGTTTTTCAACCGGTAAATTTTTTAACCGAAACACTTGTTTCAACCGTCTGTCTACCGAGGTCACAAAGCCGTTTTCAAACACACATACCATATGATTTTCACCGGCAGTCAAACGACGCAACGCCTCGCCTTCATATAAATTATGCCCGACAAATGTTAATTTCGCTTGTACAATATCACCGACACCGGCCGGTGGATTAAGTTTATCTTTTACGATGACAATTTGAGGCATTGGTTCATGTGAAGACCATTCTAAGGGTCTGGCAATTAATTCCCCATCCGAATCCGTTCCGGTAATTTCAACCGTTGTTCGGTCCGGCAACATCCCCTTAACAGCAAGACGTTTCCCCTTATCATAAAACACCTGACCATCGGATTTTAAACTTTTGAGCATTTGCTTTAAAACAACTTTATCGTCACCCTTTAATCCAAACGCCCTAGCTACTTCACGCTTCCCCACTTTACCGGATTGCTGACTTAAATAATCCATTAACTCTTCCATAGATGGAATCGGGGCTTGTTTTTTGACCATTTAAAACTCCTTTTTTATTTATTATGTCATATTTTGTATGTGGGAGCAATAAAAAAACTTGTTTTTTTGGGTGTGTATCAGATATAGTTGTAACCGGAACACATATGTGTTTGGAGGCCTGAAAACCTCTTTAGTTCTATTCTGTATACAGAATATAAAAAAGTATACTTCCAACATTGGTTGTAAGGTGATAAAATAAGATTCTGGCCAATATATCACATTGTTTCTAAAACTTAACTATCATGATGATAAAAGCAAAAACAAAATCTCTTTGTGTTTATCATCTTACTCCTTATTTCTAACGCACAGACCACCGGCGAACCGGTGGCCCTAAAAGGAAGTTAAAGAACTACAAGCCCATTTTTTCAGGAAACGGGCAAATCCTTTAGAATATATCCTCTACCCCATACGGTTTCGATATATTCTACACCGTCGGACAATTTTTCAATCTTGCGACGGATCTTGCACAAAAACACATCTATAATTTTCATTTCGGGTTCATCCATCCCGCCATACAGATGGTTTAAAAACTGTTCTTTATTAATGGTCGTGCCTTTACGCATTCCCAATAACTCCACCAGTGCATACTCCTTACTGGTTAAATGTAAAACTTTTCCACCGATGGTTACGATTTTGCTGTTTAAATTAATTTCCATAGCCCCCGTTCGAACAACAGGATCGGCCAACCCTTTAGAACGACGCACCAACGCATTAACACGGGCAATTAATTCACTGCGATCAAAAGGCTTTGTTAAATAATCATCGGCACCGAACCCAAGCCCCTTAACTTTTTTATCGGACCCGGACAAACCGGATAAAATCATAACGGGCGTATTATTTCTGGCCGAACGCAAAGAGCGCACAACTTCGTATCCGTCAATCCCCGGCAACATTAAATCAACAATAATGATATCGTAATCGTATAACTTGGCCATTTCTAAACCATCTTCACCCAAGTAAGAGGTATCCACGACCATTCCTTCTTTACTTAAAACCATAGCAATATTTTGACCGATTGTTTTGTCGTCTTCAATTAACAGTACCCGCATGTTCCCCTCTGTTGTTAAAAGATGTTCCTATGATTATTAACAGTATGTTAATTTATTAAAAGTTGCAAGAAAAAAGTTAATAATTTATAAAAAAATATAAACATCCTCTGCCTACCTCCGTTTTTTTGATATTTTTTCTTTTAAAAATCAATATACTCTCTAAAAAATATGAAATTTTAATTTAATATATTTACTTTTTATAAAATATAAATTATAATTTATACATAAATAAGATAATTTTTATCTTTATTACACGTAAAACAAGAGTTTTAAATACAAATTTAAAACACAATTTAAACCAAAAATAATTTAACGAGGGTCCAATGATTTTAACACAAGAAAAAAGAAACCGCCTTTATCAAATCGAATGTCGTACACTGGCTAAACAAATCCGCCACCAAATCGGATTACAAGTTGCGGCAGCCCGCCTAAAAAAAGGTTGGTCTTTGGAAGAGGCTGCAAAAAAAATGTTTGATATTCACAACTATTCCTTCGGTGTTCATACACTTGAACGGATAGAACTCGGCAAACATGATTTAAAGCTGTGGGACATTATTCTACTCAGCCAACTATATGACTTACCATTTGATATCAAAACCTCTGCGGTTCACTAAACCAAGGATAAAAAAACTTCCCCCAATCGCATAACCAAGCACACGCCGGCAGTGGTTATCAGTACATGTAAAAAATGAATACGTTTCATAGGTTATCCCCCCCTATTTCAGCACATTGAGAGCATTAATTAAATCTTGTTCGGCCTGAGAGCGCACAACCGCTTGTTTCGGTTCACTGTTTTTTAATGCCGCACTGGACGTACGCAATTGACCTTCCTGTATTTTATTCATTAAAAAGACCAACTCATCACGCATTAAAGCCGCTCGTTCCATATCATTTTTCAGTGCATCACGAGCCTCATCTTCCATTTTTCTTAATTGCATAAACTCTTCGGCCGTTTTTTGAGTCGCCTTATAAAATTGTTCCATTAATCTGGATAATTCTCTTTTATTTTCTTTCGCACTGCTCAATCGATGTTCTAAAATCACAGCATACACTATACCCACACTCAACAAAGCAATAATCAAAATATCCAAAAAAATCTCAAATGTCATACAGCCTCCACACATACACGACGCTCGGGCGTATCCGTTTGCATTTCAACTTGAGCAACTGTTTTATTCCCGACACTCAAATCAATTTGCAATTGATTGGCGGCTCCCAACATGAGCTGAGTACCCACCTGCCACTGAGACACTTCGGCAACAGATGTTTGTAAATTAGAAATAACGGCCTGAGCAACAACCGGAACATCAACTAAATCATCTGCAAAAATCAGCGGTCCGCTTTGAGATTTGGGCACCAAATGCGTTGGCAAATCCAAACACATTTTTCCGCTCAAAACAGGTGTACGCACAAAAAAGACAAATCGTGAGTGAGATATTTCCTTTACCGGCAATGAAGAGGATAATCCAACCGGTTTAGTAACCACTCCTCTGTCTTCTGCCACTAAGTCCAACAGCTGGCAGATAACCGGCATCAAAACATTTTTTTCAATCGCCGAATACGGCTCATCTTGTTTTTTTTCAATAGAAACGCCGTTAATTCCACCCAACAAGGCATCAATTAACACGTAAGACAACCGCCAATCAAAAGCAATCATTCCGCGGTCCGTTGCGCCAATATCAAACGAACAAACCAACGGATTTTGAAACGATAATTGATCCCCTAAAACTGAGCTGATTGATTGCACCTTATCACTTTTCGTCTTAAAAAAAGTTCCAAAGGATTGCATTAAGTGTTCTAATTCAAACGGATTTTTTTGAGCCAAATATTCGGCCCCTTGATTCAACAACACCTGAATGGCAGAGGGAGTATTTTGGACGCGCGCGCCGGTCGGATTAATTAAGGCACTGATTTCCTCAGGTGAAAAACTACCCGACGCAAATAAATCGGCTGAAGAAGATAATCCTAAATCCATCTCATATCCTTTATTTTTAGACTTAAAATCAGTATAAAGGATAAAGTATTAACAAGTAGTTATGAAAAACAAGCTATTTTGCTTTTTTAGGCTTTTGCCACATCTTTTTTGGCTGCCCCGCGGCGATTACGTGTTTTTTGCGCCGGCTTAGGACTGTCATTATTTTCTTGAATTGCCATAATAGGAACGGACAAATCCATTTCCTTTAACGCTTTATCCTCTTTTGTTGTTTTGTCATCTTCCGTTTTGACTGACTCGGCATCTGCAACACACTCTTGAACTTCTTCAACAACCGCTTCCGCTTTATTTTCCGAACGACGAGGCATATTTTGAGTCCGCAAACTTTCCTCATTCAAAATGGCTTGATTTTGCAATCTCATGTAATGATCGGCATATTGCAAATAAGTTTCCGACAAAACGGCATCATTTTGTATTTGAGCATCCTTAGCGGCAATCTGATACTTTTCAAATAATTGCAAAGCCGTTCCATGTAATTTTCCGGCAGGCCCATTACTATCTAATGCCGTATTACGAAAAATCATTTGAGGACGGTGCCCCCGATTATTATAGCGCGCATTAAAGCGATTTTTTGAATTTTGTCTCATACAACCTCAAAAAAATAAAATAAAACAATATGAACGAACGCCGATTAATTACGACGTTCCCCTTTAAGAGCATCTTAAAGGTTATTAAAAAATAAAACTAATATCCTGCACATCCTCCGGTACAAGAGGCAGTCGGCGTTGCCACCCCTGTAAATGTACCGCTAACCTGCACAGGCACCTGTATCATCTGTTGCCCTGCCACACCTTTAGGCATCACAACAGACTGTTGCACAGGAGCAACGGCAGCAGGCATCATTCCCGTTTGTACAGCCCCCATTTGGCCACCGGAAAACGGACAGCCGGCAGTCGGCGTGACCATCGGAGCCGGAGCATTTACAACAATTGGTTGTTTTTGAACAACCGTCGGCTGTTGTTGCACCATAACCGGTTTATTTTGAACCATCAAAGGTTGATGTTGTACCATAACCGGTTGTTGCATAACAATCGGACGTTGTACAACAATTGGCTGTTGAACAACAACCGGACGTTGCACCGTAATTTCTTTTTGCACCGTCACCGGATACTGCATAGAAATCGGATATTGCTTTGTCACCGGATATTGCACTTTAATTGGATTATTAATGTGATGTATTTCAGCCGGTGTTTGAATAGCATTCATCGGAACTTGATAATATTGAGGAGCCGCAGACACTTGACCACTTTGAGTATTAACCGTGTAAGCATTTCCGGAAGCGTTTTGACTTCCTACGCCCATTGTGCTCATACCGGTTCCATACCCGACACCGGCATTTGCACCATAAGCAGCAGCATTTTGTGTCATCGTGTACGTAGCATTTGTATATTGAGATGTTGTGGCTGTATTTTGTCCTAACGTCAATCCGCCCATTTCACTGGTCGCATAAACACCGGCATCATAATTTGTTCTGCCGAACGAATCCGACGCAACTTCTTCATTCACACCTTCTTCAGCAACCATTTTTTCTTGCACCTGCGGACGTTGCTTAGGCTCTAACCCCGAAGCATAAGACCAATCCATAAAGGTTTCATCCATATCGGCCATCGCCGGCAATGCAAAACCCAAACTCAAAACGGCAACACAAGAAAGTACGTTTTTTTTCATCTACAACCCCTGTTATATTGTTAATATAACCCAACCTTAGCGTGTTTTTTTTTAAAATGCAACACCTAATCTTCAATTCCGAGCAATTTTTTATAAGAATCCCGTAAAAATTCTGCTTCCGCCCGATCTGCCGGAGTCATTTTACGCAACCGAATGATTTGACGCATAATCTTTGTATCAAACCCTTCTCCTTTGGCTTCGGCAAAAACCTCACGCACATCAGCACCCAATTCTTTACGTTCTTCTTCAAGACGTTCAATTCGTTCAATAAAAGCCGCCAGTTTCCCCCCGTCCGGGCCCACTTTTTGCATTGTTTCATCCGTCATTTCATGGTCTCCCTTTTTTTATTTTGCCACTTTTTTAACCGATACGGCCAATGCTTTTTCTAAATCGACCTCAGAGCACAATCCCAATGTGACCGGATTTTGCGGATGAATATTTTGAATATTTTTATGCGTTCTTTCACGAATGGCTGTAATTGTTGTCTTGGTCGTCCGCAACAGTTTTACGATTTGTGCATCCGAAATTTCCGGATGATGTTTAACAAGCCATGCAATTCCGCTGGGACGGTCATTACGTTTAGATTGAGACACATAACGCACCCCACGCGAGACCAACTTTTCCATTTCCGGATTAACCAACAATTCTAAAGACGCAGTCTCATCTGCCTCACACCGCTTAATTTCTTCGGCGGACAGTTGGTTATTCGCAACTGGAGATAATCCCATAATATGACTGGCAACATCCCCATCGGCAATGGCTTGAATTTCCAACATATGCATACCACAAAAATCGGCGATTTGTTTAAACGTAAGAGTTGTATTTTCAACCAACCAAACGGCTGTTGCTTTCGGCATCAACGGTAAAGTCATTTTTTTTAACCTTTCATAATAATAAAAAAACAAGTAATGAATGCGAGCAGTATACTAAAAAAAATCATTATTTGCAACAAAAATGTATAAAAAGACATTTTTTGCTATTTTTTAACAACTCTGCCTTCTTTTTTCCGCACACCTCTCTATTCCCCATCAAACCGAGGTTTTTGAGGAGGAATCGGTGCCATCGTTCCGACTAAATGCTTTTTAAAATCCGGATGAATGCTTTGAGCGTGCTTTTGGAATTTTTCTAACCCCTCACCACTTAACTGCTTGGCAATCAAAACATAATCACCAAAGGGATCAACCGTTTTGCCGTTTTTCCAAACCTCATAATGCACATGAGGTCCCGTAGCCCGCCCTGTTTGCCCGACATAGCCGATCACTTCACCGCGTTTAACTTTTGAGCCGGCCTTTAATCCGGTTTTATACCCATTCATATGGCCATAAGCCGTCTGATATCCGTTCGCATGACGAATACGAATATACTTACCGTACGCCCCTTTACGCCCCAACTGAGTAATCACACCATCTCCGGCGGCCACAATCGGCGTCCCTTTAGCAATAGCCAAATCTACCCCGCTATGAAAAATACGAGCCATTAAAATCGGATGATTTCTCCATCCGTACGGAGAACTGACACGAGCTTTTCCCTTTAAAGGACGCTTAATGAGTTCTTTTTCGGCACTTTGCCCCCGTGGACTAAAAAACATCTCCGTACCGCTACTATCAGTCCAAACATACCGATGTATTTGTTTTTTACCTAATGTTAATCCGATATACAGTATTTTTTTATCCCCAAGTTCCAATCCGCCGGCCGTTGTTTTTTGTTCAAAAATCACATCAAATGTATCGCCTTCACGAAACGTAGAAAAATCCACCTCTCCATCCAACGCATTTGTAATCTGAGCCACTAATGCTTTCGGCACGCCGGCTTTTTGAGCGGATCCGGAAAACGTACGTTCTATCGACCCAGTCATACGGATATTTTTTATATCAACCCGTCCTTCGTGTGAAAAAGGCGTATACGTATCATCACTTTCCTTTAGGACCGCAATAATTTCACCGCTTTTATTCGGCAACGAAATCCCTTTAAAATTTCCGTCATTATCCGTAAAAATCATAAAAGTCATTGCCGGTTGCAAACTGCGCAAATCAATCAGCAAATTGAATCCGTCAATAATATGTGACCGCACTGTGCTGTCTAATCCTGCACGCGTCAACAACCCAATCAACGTTTCCCCCTTTTCCAAAGAGTATGATGTCATCTTCAAAGCACCGGAAACCACTTGTTTTTCCAAATCGGTTAAGGCATCCGTTGTCTCTTCCACAACAGGATCATCTCCTAACGCATCATGAACAATCTCTGCGCCCTCCGGAACACCCTCTTTTATCGGTTCGGTCGACTCTATAACATCCGATACGGGATTAACACCGTCTGTCGGCTTCAAACATACAACAGCAACGCTGGCCAGCACTAACAACAACCAAAACACACTTTTGGCCATTTTATCAATCATCCGACGATGCCCCAAAAAGCCTAACTTTTTGTAGGTACGAAAACGGCTGATTTTAACTTTGCGTGCCGCACTGATAAGTCTTTTTTTTATTGGCATAATGAGATGATATTACCCGTTTTCAAGCAGTTGTCAAGTCAAAAATATCACTCTCAACGCCCGATAAGCCTCTTGCGCTCGCATACATTTGTAATATTTTGAAACAATCCTTGATTTGATATTTGCATAAAAGATAGGTATTTTGTACTCAAATAAATTAAGGAGAGTTTTATATGATTGCAGAAGTCAAAACATTAGCCGGATATAAATATTGCGAAAAAACATTTCAAAATTCAATCAGTTGCGTCGGTGTCGGTGTACATAGCGGACACAAAGCAAATTTGACATTTAAACCGGCACCGGTCGGAACGGGGATTGTGTTTCATCGGATAGATGTAACAGATAAAAATAACGTGATACCGGCAACTTATTCGGCTGTTGCGGACACTCGCATGTGTTCTTGCATCGCCAATGCCGACGGGGTAAGTGTTGGAACAATTGAACACTTGATGGGGGCATTGCATGGCTTTGGAATCACGAATGCCATTATTGAAGTTGATGGCCCGGAGGTCCCTATTTTAGACGGGTCTGCCGAAGATTACGTTACGTTATTTGAATGTGCCGGCGTACGTGAACAAGAAGCTCCGTTAAAAGTAGTTCGCATTTTAAAAGAGGTTTGCTTTGAAGACGGCAAAGGGGCCAGCGTTTCTTTATATCCGGCAGAAAAAGGGTTATCCATTGATTTTATGATTGATTTTACTCAGTCAAAAGCAATCGGCCGTCAAGAATATTCCATCAAAATGGATTACAAAACATTTAAAAATGATATTGCTTATGCCAGAACATTTGGTTTTGCCAAAGAAGTAGAAATGCTTCGTTCTATGGGATTAGCCAGAGGTGGCACTTTGGAAAACGCCATTGTTGTTGACGGGGACAAAGTGTTAAATCCGACAGGGCTGCGCAGTGAAAATGAATTTGTGGTTCATAAGGTATTGGATGCCGTCGGTGATTTATATCAACTCGGTATGCCGATCATCGGTCACTTTTCCGGCATTAAATCCGGACACATGCACACAAACGAATTACTGCGTAAATTAATGGCAGATGAAACAGCTTATGAAATCATCACAATGGATGAAGCAGAGGCACAATCTTTTAGCAAAAATACAAAAGTGGCATAAAATTGATATAAGTTTAAAAAGGGGTGTTAAAACACCCTTTTTTTATGGCTTTTTATTTTTTTGTATGTTATAGAACAAAAAAACAAGGAGTCCTTCATGAAAAAAATCATTCTGTTTATCATTTCATTATTTACCTTATTATGCGCCGGTTTAGCCGTTACTGCTTATACGAATTTAAAGTATCACCTTTTCGCCCCGAAAATTACCGTTTTAATGAGCACCTATAACCGCGCTCCTTTTTTACCTCATTCCATCAACTCAATTTTAAAACAAACTTTTACCGATTTTGAATTTATTATTATCAATGATGGTTCTCCGGACGAAACCGACAAAATTTTACGTCTGTTTGCCGCCAAAGACAAACGCATTCGCGTTATCACGAATGAACAAAACAAAGGCTTGATTTATTCCCTCAACTTAGGTCTGGATAAAGCCAGAGGAAAATATATCGCCCGTATGGATGACGATGATATTGCTTTGCCGCAACGATTGGAAAAACAATATGCATTCATGGAACAAAATCCGGATTTTGCCGTTGTTGCCTCTTGGATTGGTCGTCCGGACGGCAAGGGTGCGTGGCGCTTTCAAAAAGAAATAAATCCGGAAGCTTTAAAGGTACAGCTGTATCTGAACTCCGTTCCGATTTCTCATCCGGCCTCTTTTTTAAGACGAGACTTTTTAAATAAAAATAATATTCGCTACGATCCCATTTATAAAGCAGCGGAAGATCGTAAATTTTGGTTGGATATTTTTGACGCCAACGGAAAAATGGGCAACATTCCGGAGGTATTGCTGCTGTTTCGTCTGCATCAATCCAATCCGCATGAATACTACATAAATCAATGGAAGAATCTTAACCATTTTTTCAACCAAGAAATCCGACTGCGTTTTGGCACCACAGATGAATTTAAAGATTTGGACAAATGTGCAACGTTCAGAAAATTTGTTGAAAGAAACAAAACGTTGAAGTTCGTCAATCAAGAAGAATTAATAAGACAAGTTGAAGAGGCTTGCCCTTCCGGTCGCACCGAGAAAGTACATCATCAGCTTTGGAAAGATATATTCGTATTTGATAACAACAGAGTATGCAGACATGCCAAAAAAGATTGCGCCTCTATTCTTTCTCAAACCACTGACACTTTAGTTATAAAATGGGATCGCTGGGGAACCGAAACATTTATAAAAAAAGGCGATGTGTGGGTGTTAAAGTAAAAAAGGCGTCTAAATGAGGGAGGACTAATTTCTTCCCTCAATTTCATTCACTGCGACAATAAATGCCAAGTGAATCGCTTCCTCTATAGTAGTATCCACTCGCTTTTGTGTCATGGAGTTGTAAATTCAAAATAAACCCTTTGTTTTTGTCTGGCGGATCAACACCTTGTACACGAATATGTCTTTTGGTGTCGGCATTTTGTATTGCCAGCAGGCCTATCGGACATACAATCACCTCCATCTAAACACTCTACACACATTTGCGTTTCATTATCACAAAAAGGTTTGTTACCACCACAGTATTGCGTACCACAAAGTTCATAATCACCAAAGAAAAAGGTCAAGTCATTTTTTTCTTCACATTCACCATCTTCTTGAACAAGAGTATAATAAGAATTAACCGTAATAGCGGCCTGCTTTTCCATATCTTTGAGAATCATTTCACACACACGTTCCGGAGGAACGCCTTTCACCTATATTAACGGCTCACCCGTTTCAATCAAAATTGCATTGAATTGGTACGGAAAAATCAAGCGTTATTTTGGTACACTATAAAAAACACTTGATTTTTTATTAAAAAGGGCGTATAAGAGGCCAATATTTAAGCACTTGTAGCTCAGCTGGATAGAGTATTGCCCTCCGAAGGCAAGGGTCGTGAGTTCGAATCTCGCCAAGTGCGCCATATAAAAATACTCACCTTTTAGGTGGGTGTTTTTTTTGCGCTCGCAAAAATAAATCTTAAAAAGCCCTCCTAAAGAAAAAAGGCAATACCCTCACTGTCTAACACATCCCTCATCAACACAATTATTTTATAAAAAACAAATCGATTTTATAAAAAATAAAAAAAAGACTTGCATATTTTAAAAAAATAGTATATAAAGACAAATACCAATCAAGATTGGGCTGTCGCCAAGTGGTAAGGCACCGGTTTTTGATACCGGCATTCGTTGGTTCGAATCCAGCCAGCCCAGCCAAGTCAGACAAGTCGCTAGAAATAGCGACTTTTTTATTATTTTACAATCACTTATATTGGTCCGTGTACAGCGTTTTTCAAAATGCCTCTTTTTCAGCCTTACACGGACTAAAAATCCAAAAAAGCCTTATTTTACAATACGTCTGTCTTGGGATGTTAAAAATTTCTCCCAGAGATAATAGGATATATTTAGACTCAATTTTAATAAAAATAAGTTGTAGCAATCAGATTTTTATGATACACATAAAATGTATCTAGTGTATTTACTATAAAAAGGAGGGAATATGAAAAAATTACTTTTTGCACTTTGTATTTGTTTTTCAATATCCGTTGAGGCATCAATTCTTTATTCAGATGAAGACGTACAAATATCTGGGAAATGTGAAAA
>JAZKXP010000068.1:0-57211 GCA_045611665.1 Alphaproteobacteria bacterium
GGATGCCGAATGTAATACAGGGTGGACCGGCACTTGTTCGTCATGTGATGCGAATTTAGGGTATTGTGTTGAAAAATATGATATGAATAATGCTGCTTGTACCTTATCTGACGGTACCACGGGTAAATGCGGAGCGGGCGAATGCTTGCCGACAGGCTGTACATACGATACCAACAAATGCGATGATAAAGAATATTGTGCCAGTCCGAATAACAGTTGTACCGAAGCCTTCCAAAGTGGCGAAAGTGGGTCTTGTGTTTCATTTAACGCCCGTTTTTCACCGTTGACAATGGACGATGGTACAACGTATTATGTTGCCAATGGCCCCTTGTCCTGGTGGGATGCGGATGCCGCGTGTAAATCTGTTAAAAAAGAGTTGTTGAGTGTATCTGACTTTGTCACAGAAACGTCTGGCACTCACAGCAAAACGGCTCTTGCCAATGAATTATATAGTAAAGGATGGAACAGTACAGGGCGTCCGTACATCTGGGCGGAAAAATTGGCAAATGATTCTTGCTACGCGTACCGCGTGGACCTGGTGGAGGGTGACGTCTACAACGACGATCGCAACACCACCGGCTACTTCTCCGCGGTCTGTAAGTAGTTTTTCGGCTTTTTAATAGGGGGGACTTTTGTCTATCGCCGATACTTCCTTCAGTGTCGGCGATAGATGTATCTGATAAAGTAGTATAGATATAAAAATGGTGCCGTTTAGAGGGACCGAACCCTCAGGCCCACGCATTACGAATGCGTTGCGTGGCAACGCCGGCATAAAGTAGTATAGATACAAAAATGGTGCCGTTTAGAGGAGTCGAACCCCCGACCCACGCATTACGAATGCGTTGCTCTACCAACTGAGCTAAAACGGCACATGTGTTCTTTATACACGCTTTTTTTTAAAAATGCAACATAAATTTTTATCCGTTATCTTAAAAAAAAGACCCGCACAACGGCGGGATTTTAACTTAGCGAGAACCCATTCCCGCATTTGGAATTATTTTTGTTTCACGTTGTGGTGTTGGCGCATTCAATTCTTGGATGGCGGCCGTTAACGTTGTTTGTTGAGGTTTTTCTTCATTGCGCTTAGGTGTCCCGCACGCAAAGGATATTCCCTCTTTAAAATCTGTACTTCCTGTCATGGCTTTACTCCTTTCGTGAGTTTGTCAACATTTCTTATAATATAATTCTAACAGATATTTCAAAAACTGTCAACCCCTAAAATAGTTTTTTGACACTTTTTTTGTCAACAAATGGTTAACGAGGTTTATTTGCTGACCACTACCATGGCTTCCCGTAAAACACGATCTCCGCCGATGGTGTATCCCGTCTGCATTTCTTGTACGATAACGCCGGCTTCGGTATCGGGAACTTCAATTTGACTGATAACTTGATGTAAGTTCGGATCAAATACTTTTCCTAACGAAATGATTTTTTCAATCCCTTGTTTTTTCAGGGCGTCTTCCAGTTGTTTTTGAACCATTTCAAGTCCCGTAATCATGTTACCCAAAAATGTTTGATCGGGGGATTTTTCTTTTTCTTTGCGGGCACACTCTAACGCATTTGATAAACAATCGGCTACCGGTAATAAATCTTTAGCGAACTTTGAACAAGCGAATTTGAGATGATTTTCCATGTCAATAGCGGTGCGTTTACGCAAGTTTTCCATTTCTGCTTGCATCCGCATAGCTTTATCTTTCCAAGCGGCACATTCTTCCAATGATTTAATTAACTCGTCTTGAGGGGTATCGATTGGTTGAGATTGTTCATTTTTTGATGGTTTTTCAGGTGTTTTTTGTGTTTCGGTTGCTTTGGCTAAGTGTTCTTTGAGTGTGTTTTTTTTATTCATTTTTTATCCTTTAATTGAAATCTGACTGACATAAATATAGATGTAGTTAATAAAAAAATCAAGTGTATTGATTTATGACGCAAAAAAAGGTATAAGTAATCGATAACAATGAAAGGATATGAAATGACCAGACCATCTGACAGAATGAATGATGAACTCAGAAAAGTTGAAATTGAAATCAATGTCAATAAACATGCCGAAGGATCGTGTTCTATTAAATGTGGGGATACTCACGTTATTTGTTTGGCAACTATCGAGGATAAAGTCCCTAAATGGATTAAAGACACCGGTGAAGGGTGGGTGACGGCAGAATACGGAATGTTGCCTCGTTCTACAGATATTCGTATGGATAGGGAATCCAAAAAAGGACAAGCCGGTCGCACTCATGAAATTCAACGCTTAATCGGTCGTGCGTTGCGAGGTGGTATGGATTTACGTGTTTTGGACGGTTTTCAAATTAAGATTGACTGTGATGTGATACAAGCCGATGGGGGGACTCGTACGGCTTCCATCACCGGTGGTTTTGTGGCGTTGTATTTAGCATGTCAAAAATTATTGTCCGAAGGAAAAATCGCAAAAAATCCGGTTAAATCTTTTGTCGCTGCCGTTTCTTGCGGGGTTGTTCAAGGTGTTCCTGTGTTGGATTTGGATTATGTAGAAGATTCCAATGCCGGGACAGATGCTAATTTCGTTATGGATGAAAAAGGAGGATTAATCGAAGTTCAGGCAACGGCTGAGCATGATACTTTTACCCGTCCAGAATTGTTGCAGTTGATGGATTTGGCTCAAAAAGGAATTTTTGAATTGATTGCTTTACAAAAAAAAGCATTAGGAATTTAATATGAAAAAAATTATTTTTGCAACACATAATGAACACAAATTATGGGAAGTGCGTTCCATTTTGGAACCTTTGGGATATAAGGTTTTAGGGGCCGGAGATTTGAATTTGCCCGATGTGGAAGAAACGGGCAGTACATTTAAAGACAACACTTTGTTAAAGGCGTATGCCGGATATAAACATACGTCTGTACCGGTGTTGGCAGAAGATGCCGGATTGTGTATTCATGGGTTGAATAACGAACCTGGTGTTTATACAAAGCGATATGCCGAACAAAACGGAGGATTTCCCAAGGTGTTTGAGGTGTTGGCAGACCGGATGAAAGACGTTCAAGATAAAACCGCTCATTTTAATTGTACGATGGCATTGGTTGTTGATGAAATGCAAGCCGAAGTGTTTGAGGGTATTATGGAGGGGATTATTGTTCCTGAGCCTCGGGGGCAAAACGGTTTTGGATATGATCCTGTCTTTGTGCCAAATGGATACGATAAAACGGTGGCCGAGTTGAGTGATGATGAAAAAAATACTATTTCTCATCGGGCATTGGCATTACAAAAAGTAGCCACTTTTTTGGAAAACAACAAATTATAAAAAATTTTGAATTTAAATGAAAACAAAGATATCTCTTGTAGTTTTTTTGATTGCATTTGTTCTTGTGTTTTGTGGCTATTTATATGTACATGAAAAAGAAAATGCCGATTATCTCCATTTAAATGCCGTAACAATTGATCCGCGTGACGGACATTTTGTTGTATCGTCTGCTTCTGCCTACAATCTTTTTAAACTCCATCGCAAGACCGGAGACCTTTTGTGGGTGTTGGGCGGTAAGAAAAATGACTTTAAGATGAACCACGATGATTTATTTGTGCGGCAGCATCATCCGCAAATCACCTCCGATGGTCAAATGTTGTTATTTGATAATGGGGTTTCCAGTTTAGATGAAGAAACAAGGGAGGTTTTTAATGTACCATCTCGTTTCGCTCGCATTATGTTATTTGATTTGGACGAGAAAAATAAAACCGTTGGGAAAGTAAGTGTAAAAGATTTGGGATTTTGGGTACCCTATATGGGGAGCGTACAACTGTTTAAAAATGGTGACTTGTTTGTCGGATGCGGTAGTTCCGATATTTGTTCGGCTAGATTATATAATAAAAAGATGGCGATTTTGTGGACCTTAATAGCAGAAGCTCCTTATAAAATGTATCGAGCCTATTTGGTTGATAAAATAGATTAGCTTAATCGGTTTGTTCTGCAAAATATTTATTAACGGCTCGCACTAAAGCGCGGGCCAATTTTCGTCTATATGATTTCTTTTGCAATAATTTGTCTTCACGTGGATTGGATAAGTATCCCAACTCCAACAAAACAGATGGAATATTCGTCGATTTTAATACGGCAAATCCGGCAAAGCGATGTGCGTTTGGTAAAAGGGTTGTTTCTTGTTTCATTTCCTTGACCAACTGTTTGGCATAGGTGGCGGATTTGTTCATGGTGTCAATTTTGGCTAAATCAATTAAAATATTACTGACATCCGGATTGTAATCACTTAAATCCAATCCCAACAAAATATCGGCTTTGTTTTCTCGTTCGGCAAGTGCAGCCGCCTCTTTGTCGGAGGCTCGTTCGGAAATGGTGTAAACAGACAATCCGCGTGCCGATTTATTTTTAGCACTGTCTGCATGAATGGAAATAAATAAATCTCCGTCCGCTTCGTGAGCAATTTGATATCGCCGACGTAAGGGGATGGCTTTATCCGTGCTGCGCGTTAAAACAACCGTGTAGCCGGCATCTTCCAAATACTCACGTGTTTCTTTTGCCATGGCTAATGTGATGTGTTTTTCGTATTTACCCGAACGAGAAATGGCACCGGGGTCTTTTCCGCCGTGTCCGGGGTCCAGAACAACAATCTTTTTTGTTTTTTTCTTTAAAACCGTTGTTGCGGAGGGTGTCTGTATTTTTTGTGTAGAGGAGTGAGGTTTTAATGTGTTGATTTTGGGTTTTGGTGTGGGAGCTGGTGTTTTTTGGGCAGCACCAGAGTTTTTTTTGTTATTTTCGGATGTGGTTTTTGTTGTGTCTGTAATATCCATGACAAACCGCCATCCCGTTTTTTGGGATGGTTTTAAAGAAAAATGATTTTCCGACGTTTGGTTCTTGGGAATTTCTAAGACTAGGCGGGCTGTTTGTTTGTCCGGAACGCCTCGTCTGAGAGACTTGACAAAATCTACTGCCGGAACTTTTGACGGAGCAGATTTGGAAAAGTAGGTGTTTTTGAAATCAATGACCAGTCGGTTTGGATTGGATAGGGTAAAAATTTTTGTGTCCGGTTTTGCATCTGTTTCTACAACCAGTCTGAGTACATTCGGTTGGTATTTCGCCAAGCGGATGTTTTTAATTTGAGCGGCGGAAACCTGTACCGTACCCAAAAGACAGTATAAAATCAAACAGGCAAAAGCACATATTTTTCTCATCAGATAAAAAATTCCGCTCTTGGTGAATAAAAAACTTGTCTTTTTATTCATATACCGATATAATGAAAAATGCAATAGAAAAGTCACACATTCGGTTTTGTTAACTCTTGTGTCTTATTGCCCCAAAAATTTTTTTCAATCCGTGAAGGAAGAACCATGAAAAACAAAACGATTCTTTTATTTGGTGTCCCTTTGGCATGTGAAATGTCTGCCGGATTGATATGTGTAATGTTTTGGCGGTCTTTATATGACTGCTCAACCTATGTATTGGAGAAATTATGTCAAAGAAAATGCTTATTGATGCAACGCATGAGGAACAGACCCGCGTTGTGGTATTGGATAACGGAAGAGTGGAAGAATTAGATGTAGATACGTCCACTAAAAAACAAATTAAAGGAAATATTTATTTAGCTAAAATTGTGCGGGTTGAACCGTCGTTACAGGCTGCCTTTGTTGATTATGGCGGTAATAAACACGGCTTTTTGGCGTTCAGTGAAATTCATCCCGATTATTATCAAATCCCGACTGCGGATAAAGAAGCTTTAAAGGAACAAATGATGGAACGGATTGAGGAAGACCATCGTGAAGATGTGGCTTCTGAAGATGTTGATAATCAAGAGGTGGAAATTATCAGTGAAACCGATGCCGATGAAACACGAGTGCACCGCCCATCCTTTTTTAAAAAATATAAAATTCAAGAAGTCATTCGCCAAGGTCAGGTGATGTTGGTTCAAGTGATTAAAGAAGAACGTGGAAATAAGGGGGCTGCGCTTACAACGTATTTGTCTTTGGCCGGTCGGTTTAGTGTGTTGATGCCGAATAACGGAAAAGGTGGTGGCGTCTCTCGAAAAATCACAAATGCAAAAGAACGCAAATCTTTACGCACCATTGTGGATAAATTACCGATACCGGTGGGGATGAGTGTTATTATTCGTACGGCGGGTGCCGGTAAAACCAAAACGGAAATTAAACGTGATTTTGATTATTTAATTAAAACATGGATGAAAATTCGTGAAGAAACGTTGGAATCTTTGGCACCAAAATTAATACATCAGGAAGGGGATATTATTAAACGATCCTTGCGAGATGTTTTTACGGCGGATATCGAAGAGATTTGGATTGAAGGCGATACCGTATTTAAATCCACAAAGGCGTTTATGAAAACGTTGATGCCGAATCAAGCTAAAAAAATTAAACAATATAAAGGGGCCGAATCTTTATTCCAAGCTTATCAAGTTGAAAATCAGCTTGAAACAGTTCACAGTAATATCGTTCAACTGAAATCCGGCGGGTATTTAGTTATTGACCAAACAGAGGCTTTGGTGGCTGTAGATGTCAACTCCGGTCGTTCCACGAAGGAAAGAGATATTGAAGAAACAGCACTCAGAACCAATTTGGAAACATGTGATGAGCTTGCCCGTCAGCTAAAATTACGTGATTTAGCCGGGTTGATTGTGATTGACTTTATTGATATGGATGAACCGAAAAACAATGCCGCTGTTGAACGGCGTTTGAAAGAGGCCCTTAAAAAAGACAGAGCTCGTATTCAAGTCGGTAAAATTTCCGGATTTGGGTTGATGGAAATGTCGCGTCAACGGCTCCATTCCAGCTTTTTGGAAAGCTCATATAAAACATGCCCTCACTGTGGGGGGAAAGGTGTCGTGCGGTTGGTGGAATCTTGTGCAACACGAACAATGTCATTGTTGGAAGAAGCAGCCAGTCGCTTTGCCGGTCAAACAGTGATTATGACCGTTTTGCCGGAAGTGGCCGAATATGTTTTGAATCATAAACGAACAAATTTAACGACATTGGAACAAAAATATGATGTTCAAATTCAAATCCATGCCGATGCTTCGTTAGATAAAAATTCCGATTATCGTTTGGAACGTGTGCGCCATAATGGCGATAAGGTTTGTATTCAATTGCAACAACCACAACCACAACGTCCGGAACGCGCTAAGCCATCACCACGTAAAGAAGAAAAACAAGAGGTCGTGGTCGATAAAATAACGCCTGAAACAGAAGAAACTCAAGGGGAAAATGTTGAAAAAATCAGTGCTAAAACAGCCAGAAATCGTCGGCGCCGTGAATGGAAACGTAAAAAACACGCCGAACGGTTAGCCAGACAACAAGCCCGTCGTGAAGCAGAGGCTTTGGCAGCGATGGCAGCAGAGGGAGGCGATATGTCTCAGGCTGTTGTTGTGGTTGAAGACCATTTGCCTGTGGCGTTTGATGAAGACCATAAAGCTGTTGCCGTTTTAGGTGGAGAAGAACACTTTACCGTTGTAGAACAAGGACGGTTAGAGGCTGATGAAATACAGCCAACAGAACCTAAACGTCGGGGGCGTAGTAAAAAGAATCAACCAGTTGAGGTAACTTTGGAGGAAACGCCGAAACAAAAACAAGGTAAAGGCCATTTCCGTAATCGCAGACGTAAAAATATCGAGACAGAAGCGGCAAATGATGTGATGCAAATGCCGGCCGCTGCCGAAGAGGTTCAACCTTCAGAGCCGGTTGTTGCCGATATGTCGGCAGCCGAAACAGCGACACCTAAAAATCGTCGAGGCGGTTGGTGGAATAGACTTGTCAAATAAGAAAAAATGTGGTAAGAGTTTTCTTACCACTTTTGACCCTATCATCTAGCGGTTAGGATACAGCCCTCTCAAGGCTGGTACACGGGTTCGATTCCCGTTAGGGTCGCCACTTAATCCCTGACGTGTGTCGGGGATTTTTCCTAACGGTCATCTCACCCTACGGGTTCCAATTCCGACTATATTTCAATCTACGGACGGCGGGGCATCCTTGATTTCAATCAGTCTCATTGACTTCATTCAAGAAACTGTCCACCGGACACTTTCTTTTCATTCGTTCCGACGTTAGGGTCGCCACTTAATCCCTGACGTGTGTCGGGGATTAAGTATTGTGTTCTGTATTTAACTGTGTTAAAATCTTTTGCAAGAGGGTAAACGAGGCTTTCTAGGGGATATGTCTGCATGTTAATTAAAGAATTTTATGGTTATATCAAAAAAAAATTGCATTCTCGTCGGCGTCAAATTGGAAAAAGTTTGTTTTATGAGGCTTTAACAAAACGAAAGGGATTGGAACAAAAAGAAACATCGCTTAAGGTTTTGGCTTTGGGATCGTCACAATGTGCGCGTGGATTTTATGCCGACTTAATCCCTGATGCTTATAATTTAGGTAACTCCAGTCAAGATTTATATACCTCCTATTACCTGTTAAAAAAATATTTACAAAAATTAGAAAATTTAGAACACGTTATTTTGTTTTATGCGGTATTTTCTCCTGGGTATGAACTGGCAAAAACAACCCAGATGAAACAAGTGGCTGTTAATCATTATGTTTTTGATATTCCATACTTAGTTCACGATTTGGCTTCATGGGCTAAATCAGTTAATCGTCGGTTGAAAAAATTTGATGATACACGGATTGATTATAAAAAGTATTGTGGTTTTCTTCCTGGGGATACAGCTAATCCGATGCCATTGGTAGAAAGATGTACAAAGCATATTCGTGAAAATCAACGGCCAACTCGTCAAACACAATATATAGAAATGATGGCTGAGTTACTTAAAACAAGAAATATTCAGTTTAGTATTGTTGTTTGTCCTTGTAGAAATGATTATACAAAATTCATTTTAAACAAGGTGTCTGATCCTTTTATAGAGCTAAAAAATTTCTTGCAAAACACTGATGATAGCGCAGTGTGTTTTTTAGACTGGACCGTTTGGAAAGATTTTGAAGATGCGGATTTTGCAGATATAGATCATTTAAATTCGCGCGGAGCCAAAAAATTTACATTGCAATTAGCACAAAAATTACAGTTGCCGATACAAATAGAGAATGGATAACGCAGATACGATTTTGCAACAATGTGCCGTCCATGTGAAATTTTATTATTATATGCGGGATTTTTATCGTTGTTCTTTAGATGAGAATATTTCTTATTGACATAAGGGGGTTCTGTTATATATAGTGATACCTGAAGAGGGTATATTATGTGGAAGGAGGTATTATGCCTATAAAAGAAAATCCGTTGATTTATATGGAAAACATGCCACGATTGAATCGAATTTCTGGTCAAATTAACGGTATTAAAAAAATGATAGACGAGGGGCGTTCTTGTCAGGATATTTTAGTCCAGTTGCGTGCCGTTGGTTCGGCGGTAAAGGCGATAGAGTCCAATTTGTTATTTGCTTATATTAATCAAGGTATTATACAATCCGGTAAAACGGAAAAAGAACGGGGGCAAACCGTGGACGAAATGAAGACGGTGTTTGATCGTTTTCGCGGATAATTCTGAACGGCTTTTGCTTGAAACCAAAAGCCGACTTTCTTTATAATCGTTATAGTTGCTGCCACGGCAGTTATTTTTTTGTCGAAAAAGGGGACTATCACTTTTTTTTGGGCTTGACTTTCTGTTGTAAAAATGATAAAGTACATACACCGTCTGTTGGAGCGTTGGCAGAGTGGTAATGCAGCGGATTGCTAATCCGTCATCCTTAACGGGATGCAGAGGTTCGAGTCCTCTACGCTCCGCCATAAGATACGAAGAGCCTTTTGTGGCTCTTTTTTCTTTTAAAATCAATAATTTATACGAGTTCGAGCTTGAAATCCAAAAAAAACATATCAAAATCCAACCAGCTTGAACCATCAAAAAGAAAAACTTTTATTTTCTAAGCACTTATAAAAGTTCAAATCCTTTAGCCTTCCCAATATTCTTCCCGAAAATTGATAATTCTTATTGTAATTTTTATGTATTTATTTTATGCTAAGAACAGTTTAAAATTTTATGGGGGTATTTTGTGAAAAAAATTTTTTAGCTTCATTTTTGGTGCTTTTTTCACTGTCAACAAGAGCTGATTTTATAACAGCAGAGAAGGACTTTAATGACAGACGTTATCAAGAAGCTTTTAATGAATTTTTGTCACTTTCAGAAACGGGTGATTTCCGAGTACAATACTACTTAGGGCACATGTATTTGACCGGTTTAGGGGTTACAAAAGATGAAAAAAAAGCATTAGAGTATATCCAAAAATCGGCGGATCAAGGATATGATAAGGCAGAAACACTTCTGGGATTTTTGTATGATGAGGGACGATTAGTTCCACAGGATAAGAAAAAAGCTGTTTCCTATTATAAGAAAGCTGCAGACATGGGAAACACTTTTGCTTTATTAAATTTGGGAGTGGCCTATTATAAAGGTGAAGGTGTTGCAAAAAATGATCAGTTAGCCATCGAAATGTTAGAAAAGGTACCCTTGGATCAACAACCTTTAGCCGGACGTTACTTGGGTGAAATTTATTTATCAAATCCCGGTTTTCAAAACCATTATCAAAAGGCAGAAAGTGCCTATTCATCCAGCGCAAAAAATGGGGATATTGGTTCTTTCTTTGCTTTGGGAAGAATTTATTCCAATCCTGAATCAGGTTTAATAAATGGTAAACGAGCCGTTAGTTTTTACGCTTATGCTGCATCACAAGGATATCCTCCTGCTCAATATCGGTTAGGAATGAGTTATGTTAATGGTGAAGGGGTTGAAAGGGATTTGGTTCAAGGACATGCATGGTTAGAAATGGCTGCTATTCAGAACTATGAACCAGCCATTTCAGCTTTGGCTCAATTAGATGAAGATATGACTATAAGGGAGTCTGAGAGTGCTCGAAATGAATTCAATCGCATTCAAAGAGAAGTGATTGGGAACCTTGAATCACCATTTGTGATTGAAGAACAGAAAAGGCTCGAAATTGAAAATGAACATGTTGGATGTGGAAGACATTGTCGCCGTAAACCCATCATCTATCTTTATCCAGAAGAAATTACTGATGTGACAGTGGCACTTGGGTATCCTGAAAATGCAACACATACATATCCAAAATACAATGAACCGTGGAAAGTTCAAGCTGAACCTAGTGGCGATTTAACGGATTTAAAAACAGGACGCCATTACTATGCGCTATATTGGGAAGGAAAAAATACTGTTTCTGTTCCTAATCCCAAAGAAGGTTTTGTGGTAGCGGGTAAAGATACCATTTCTTTCTTGGAAGAAAAATTGGATCAATTGGGACTTACTGAACGTGAAGCCGAAGAATTTATTGTTTATTGGTTGCCCAAATTGGAAAGTGCCAAGTATAACCTCATCCGTTTTCAAACGTTGGCTGAACAAAACAAAAACATGCCACTCAATATTACACCAGCACCCAAAACGTTGATTCGTGTGATGATGGAATATAAAAATTTGGATAAACCGATTCAAGTTAAAGAGCAAGTTTTACCATCCAAACCACAGCGCAATGGTTTTACAGTTGTGGAATGGGGTGGAACAGAAATATAACTTCATTCCTTCGGGAATAAAGTGGGACAAGTCAAAAAATTAAGCTAAAAACTGCAGAAATTGGCTCTAGCTTTAGACTCTACGCTCCGCCACTTAAAAAAACTATGGGATAAGTTGAGATTATTTACCGGATGTTTTAACTTCATCAATAAATAAAATACTGCCTTTGGCGTATGGTATCATTAATCGTCGAACCAAACGTCCGTTTTCTAGATAAAAGAAGTCCTCAGCCGTTTTTGTAAGGCGCGCAAACAAATCTTTTTGAATTCGTTTGTATTGAGCAAAATCTTTGACTTGAGGGAGGTATCCTTTTTCTTGCATTTTATTTAAGAAATCATCATAAAGAGGTTCTTTTTTCAACCATGAGGTTTCTAATTTCCACAAATCTGAAAATGCTTTGTTATAAAAGACTAATTTTGTTCCGGCATCAAATACGCACACAGCGCAGGGAAGTTCTTTTAAAACCAATTTATGGGCTCGTTCGGCATCGCTTAATAAAGCATTTAAACGTTCTTCCGTTGTTTTATCTTGACCATACCGTAATTTATATCCGTGGCCACTATTCGATTTAAATGGCAGAATTTCCCAATGCAGTTCCGATGAATCTTCGGTGTTGGTTGTAGCGGTATTTTCAAAAATTTTTTCACCGGCATTTTTATCGATAATGACGGGATGGGGCAGCGTGTTTAAAGCCTCCTCCAAAACACTTTTTTCATTTTGTAAGTGGCTATATTTAAGGGCGTTTTCCGAAAATTCGGCGGTTTGTTCTGAAATGTTATTAAACCACAAAATGTGTGCTTGCTGATTAGAATACGGCGTTTTTAGAGCAAAACCCCTTACCATAAAGTGCATTAAATTAAGGGAATTTTGTACGATTAACTCAAATGCTTCATCCGTTTGTAACAATGTGGTCCACGCGATGGATAATTCTTCAGCCGATTTATCCGATAAAGTACCCATCAGGGTTGCAAAGTCTGATGTTATATCCACTAAGTTTAACATTAAACATAGCCGTCTGGAACACAAACATTGCTTTTTGCTTTTTGAGGTGATTTCGTAATAAAATCCTTCAGGGGCAGACGATAAAACATCGTCTAAATGGTGAGCGCGCTCTTGTTCGATAACGGCGGCCCGTTTGTATTTTTCAACCACTAAAACAAATAAGGCGAAACCAATGATAACCAGTCCGTAAAACAAAACCAAAACCGTTTCCATTACCCCTCCTTATGTCTGAGCGGTTTTCTAAACGATAAGGCTTCTGCTATATGTATTTTTCGCGTTGTTTCGGATTGTTCTAAGTCGGCAATTGTTCGGGCAACTCGCATAATGCGGTGATATCCCCGAGCAGATAACATTAATTCTTCTGCGGCAGAAATTAATAACGTCTTTGCGTTGTCTTCCAGACAGGCTATTTTTTCTAATACAGTTCCGTCGGCCTGAGCATTTTTACATATCGGTAACTCTTTAAATCTAGCGGCCGCAAAATCCACTGCTTTTTGTACACGGGCCCGAATAACGGCAGAGCTTTCCCCGCCCCCTTGACCTAATTCCCATGGTGCAACCGCCGGTACGTCAACATGCAAATCTATTCTGTCAAGCAGGGGGCCCGATATTTTTGATTGGTATTCTTCGGCACATCTGGGCGCTCTGGAACATTCGTGTCCTCGTACCCCCAAGTACCCACAACGGCAAGGATTCATTGCAGCAATTAATTGAAACCTGGCCGGATATGTAATATGAACGTTTGCGCGAGCAACGGATACTTTTCCGGTTTCTAAAGGTTGGCGTAATGCCTCTAATGTCGTTCTGGCAAATTCGGGTAATTCGTCCAAAAACAAAATCCCGCCATGAGCTAAAGAAATTTCCCCCGGTCTGGCACGCAATCCTCCGCCGACTAATGCCGGTGTTGACGCAGAGTGATGAGGATCCCGAAATGGTCTGGTCGATACCAGATGACCGTCTTTCAATAATCCGGCTATGGAATGAATATTGCTGATGTCCAAAATTTCCTGCATTGTCATTGGCGGCATAATAGAAGGTAATCGACTGGCCAACATCGATTTGCCGGATCCCGGAGGACCTATCATCAAGACATTATGTCCGCCGGCGGCTGCAATTTCCATTGCGCGCTTAGCCGTTTCTTGACCTTTTATGTCTTTAAAATCCAATGTTGTTGAGTTTTCCGGTAAAGGATTGGCTTGCGGCGTTTGTAACAGTTGTGTTCCTTTAAAGTGATTAATTAATCCGATTAGAGAGGTTGGGGCAATAATTTTATCATTTCCGGACCAAGCGGCTTCTGCCCCTTGATCGGCCGGACAAACCAATCCCATTTGGTATCCGTTAGCGGCAATGGCAGCTGGTAAAACGCCGGAAACTGAGCGAATAGACCCATCCAGACCTAACTCACCCATCATGACCCAATCTTCAATGGCAGTCGGCGCCAGAATACCCATGGCGGATAATAAGGCGGCAGTAATCGGCAAATCGTAGTGAGTGCCCTCTTTTATTAAATCAGCCGGTGCTAAATTCACGGTAATACGGGCCGCCGGCAGCGACAGGCCGACCGCGGTTAACGCAGCCCGTATGCGCTCTTTGCTTTCTGCAACGGCTTTATCTGCTAATCCTACAATAGAAAAAGCGGGCAGACCATCCATAATGCGAACTTCTGTCCCGACTTTTAAGACTTCTATTCCTTCAAAGGCAACAGTATATGTGCGCCCTAACATTTACCACCGAGGAATATTATTGTTGTTTTGCCACGTTCCGCCGACGGCATAATTAACGGTCGACATAGTGTTACCGTATGACGTTGCCGTGTTTTGCAACTGAATGTATCCTTGTGCTTCATAGGCAATCACGCAATTGACATCACCCAAAGGACATTTCACCAAATCACGATTAATCGGGTGTTGTAAAATAACAACGGATGTTGCCTCTGTCGTATCGGACCCTTGTGTCGTCACCGGCGCAGACATTTGAAAAGGCATGCCTTGGGAGGTTACCGACAAAGCCGGTGTTTCATAAAGCATTTGTGTTTGCACCATTTGTGTCGGTATCGGCATTTGAGGTAAAGAAACCTGAATCGGCATTTGAATCGGTGTGGCAGATACAGCCATTGATTGTGCCGGCATATTCATAACATTACCGCCCAATGTGGCTGCTAAGTTTTGACCACACATAACTTGACCGCCACATCCGCCGGATTGATAAGCAATGTGTTGATGTGTTTGATAAACACCTTGAGGTTTGTTGTACGTTCCCGCAAAATACGTCGGAGCCGGTTGTAAACAGGGAGCCCCTCCGTTTGCAGCCGCTTGCTGACAAGGCGTTGTTGGAGTCGGTGCCAGTTGACTTTCCTGAGTGTTTTGGGTTGTAACCGATTGTTGCACCGCAACACTTTCTTCGGTCTGAACCGTTACAGGACGAGATGTTTCCCGAATAATAGTGTATTCTTTTTGTGTCGGCACACAACCGGCCAACAACATCACTGAAAAAAGACCTAACCGTTTCATGACATTTCCTTTTCTTTGTTTACTCGATAGGGACACTATAGCAAATATTTTTTCAAAAAAAAAGAAAAATTTTGTTTTTTTTGTGTTTTTTTTATCGGGGTATTTTTTTATGGATAGGATGTTTTTGTAACATATTAAAAAATATACATATTTTACAAAAAACGCCGCTCTTTTTTTTGTAAAGAGCGACGCTTAAGTGTGTTTTTAATTTTTTATTGAATTGGAAACACTTGTTTTAATGAAACGCGTGTGGATTTATCCAACTGTATTTCTGTTCCCAATCGAACCGGTTTGCACGGAGCTTTTTCTGTGTTTTTAACACATGTGACGGCGCCGACATAGTATGTTCCGGCCGGCAACTTTTCAATTGTGAAGTCACCGCCCTTTTTGACCGTTCCATGTTTGTTGTATTTTAAGGCGCGTTCATCTGTTTTGGAGATGCCGTTTGTTCCGGTCCAATGTTTCGTCCACCATTCTTCGGAGTATGTTGTCTTTGGGTTGACAAAAACATCTATTTTTTCCGGGCAAACACTTCCTTTTGGTAAATCTGAACAAATATTTCCGGAAAGTGTAAGTGTGCCGGCTACATCGTAAGGGGCGTATTCTGTCGGATTAAATTGCGCTTGACGTTGCCATACCGGCGGGCATTTTACCGGACAATTTTTTTTGGTATGTTTTTGTGCCATAGGACATTTTTTTTGACATCCGCATTTTGCTTGGCGAGCCCGAATTTGGTTGGTTAAGTAGGTGAGTTTTGCACGATGTGCGGACATGATAAGTGCTTTATTGGCTCGTTCCATTTCTATGTGATTACGTATTTGTAAATCAAGGACAAAAAAGCAAGCCATAACAATCATGCCTAAGCAAAAACTGAATAAAGATATTTTATCTTCTCTGGGTGTTCCAACCGGAAAAAACGGCAAAGAAGTCTTTTTGGGGGCTACTTCTTTCGGGGTTGTTTCTTTTTGTGCTGTTTTTGTTTTGGGTGTTGGTGTTGTTTTTTTCTTAATCATAAAAACCTCCTTTGAAAAAAATGTTTCTGTCGAAACTTTATACCGATGTTTAACGGTTGTCAAGTCTTCTTTGATAAAACACAACGAACAAACTTTTCGGCTTGCGATTTTTCGGGCTTTATGATATAGAAAGAATATCTTTGTATGACAACAGGAGAATAATATGTTAAAAAGTATGTTAAAAGATAAACGTTTTTTGCCGTTATTGATTCCGCATTTTTTGTCGGCTGTTAATGATGGTTTTATCCGCATTGTCTTTTTGTTTTTTGTGACTTATAAAATGACGCAAAACAGTCCGGCACTGGTTATTTGTGCAGCATTGTTATATGCTTTATCTTTTTGTTTTGCTTCGGTTTTTGCCGGCCAAATTACGGATAAATACTCTAAAACAAAGGTTTTGCAAGGTATTCGTATTGTTGAAATCGGTGTTATGTTGATGGCACTGGTGAGTTTGTCTTTGGATTCCAGATGGTTGTTGGTTTTTATTACTGCCTCTTTGGGATTTGTCAGTGCGTGTTTAAGGGTGGCTGATTATTCTTTGTTACCGGTATTGGTGGAAAATCCTAAGTTGAATAACGGGAATATACTGTTAAAAATGTCAACGGCAGTTGGCGGCATTTTTTCGGCTTTATTATTGACCAGTATCGTCAAATTTGACACAGCCTATTACGTGGTTTGTTCTGTTGCTTTTTTCTTGTCGGTTGTCAGTTTTTTGATTTCTTTAAGGTTGCCAAAAACGCAAGCAATAGATCCCGATTTAACGATTTTAAAATCTCCGTTGTCTGTTTTTGGATTTGTAGCCGATAAAATAAAAAATAATTTTGATGTTTGGTCCTATTTATCCGGTGTAGCTTGGTTTTGGTTGTTGGCCTCTGTCGTTGTTGCTTTTTCGGCGGAATTCGGGCGATATGTTTTAAATGCCCGCTGGTCTGTTGTCTTATTTTTATCCGGCGTTTTTTCATTGGGATATATCGGCGCATCTTTTTTGTATGCGCGTGTGTCTCGTAAAAATAATATGGGGGCTTGGACGGCATTTGTATCGTTGTTGATATCCTTGTTTTTGTTCGATCTGGTCGGGGCCAGCTCAGGTGTTCCGCAGACAGATAAAGCCATTACTGTTTCTCAGATGTTTACAACGGATTTAACGTATTTGCGCATTTTGTTTGATATCCTTGTGTTGGGTGGGTTGTCGGCGTTCTATATTGTTCCGTTTTATGCCTTGTTACAAATGAATGCTCCGTTTAGATATTTGGGGCGCGTTATGGCATTTTCTAACATGGTGAATGCGCTGGCTGTGTTAAGCGGATTTATTTTGGTTCTTGGATTACGCTTAATCGGATTTGAGTTGATGACGGTTGTTGCTTTGTTAGCCGTTGCCAATTTATTTATGGCGCTGTATATGATTCGGTTGATGCCACTGACTTCTCGTCGAGAATTGTTCCGTAAAGTTTTTCGTGCCGTATTTGATGCCAAAATTGAAGGGTTGGAGAACTTAGCTGTTGCCGGCCCGAGAGCATTGATTATGACGAACCATACGTCTTATTTGGATGTGTTATTAATTTCGGCTTTTGTTGATAAAAAAATCGTCTTCACGGTCAGTGATAAGTTGATGGATAAGCCAATTGTTAAGTTTATGACAAATTTGGTGGAAGTCAAACCGCTTGATCCGGTTAGTCCGTTCGCCGTTAAAGATATGGCCGAAGAATTACAACAAAATAAATTGTGTATGATTTTGACCGAAGGGTTTATTGATGGCGGTAACTCTCGCATGAAAATTTATGAAGGGCCCGCAATGATGGCGTTAAAGGGAAATGCCCCGATTTTACCAATTCGTATTGATGGTGCAAAACACGCCGTATTTTCCAGAGTATTAGGGAAAAAAGCCGATTTCAGATGGTTCCCGAAAATTACCTTGACCATTTTGCCACCGGTTGATTTATCCGTGAAAGAGGGATTGCCGACGCGTGAGGTACGTGAGCGGACCAGTTCTAAATTATATGATATTATGGCCGGCATGGTTTTTGATAGTTACGATAAATCACAACCGTTGTTTTCGGCGATTGCCCGCTCTATGAAAATGGCCGGACGCTTTAAGGGGGTTGTGGAGGACACAGCCAGAAAACCGATGAAGTTTATGATGGTGTTTTTGAAATCCTTTGTGTTGGGGCGATTATTAAATAAGGCGTTGCCGGATGAAAAATATGTGGGCTTAATGTTGCCGACGTCCGGTGCTTGTGCGTTAGCCTTTTTTGGGTTGCAAGCTTATGGCAAGGTACCGTGTATGATTAACTTTACTTCCGGACCCAAACAAGTATTGGCAACGTGTCAAACAGTTGGTTTGAAAACAATCGTCACCGCCAAAAAGGTAGTTCAATTAGCAAAATTAGATAATTTAATTGAGGAAATTAAAGCTGGCGGTGTTCGGGTTTTATATTTGGAAGAGTTAAAAGATTTATTGAAACCGGCAGATAAAGCTTTTGGTGTTTATGGGGCTTTGTGTCCGGAACGGGCTTATCAAAAAACATCCGGCGGTAAGATTACTGCCGATGATACGGCCGTTGTTTTGTTTACTTCCGGATCTGAAGGAATGCCGAAAGCGGTGTTTTTATCTCACCGTAATATGTCGGCCAACAGTTATCAGATTTTATCTCGTTTCGATGTGTATCCGACGGACGTGTTGTTGAACTGTTTGCCTATGTTCCACTCTTTCGGATTGGGGGCCGGATTGATTTTGCCTTTGTTAGGCGGGTTAAAAACATTTTTGTATCCGACGCCTCTGCACTATCGTATTATTCCCGAAATTTGTGCATCGACTAAAGCCACTATTTTCTTTGGAACGGATACGTTCTTGGCCGGGTATGCCAAATGCGCCAATCCGTACGATTTTAACAGCTTGCGTATTGTTGCAAGTGGTGCCGAAAAAGTTAAAGATGAAACGCGTCGTGTTTGGTCCGAAAAATTCGGTGTGCGTATTTTTGAAGGATACGGCGCCACAGAATGTTCCCCGTTTATTGCGGTTAACAGTTTCTTACATCATTCCAAAGGGTCCGTCGGTCGTATTTTGGCCGGTATGGAATATCAATTGCGTGAAGTAGATGGGATTAAAGAGGGTAAGGAATTGTTAGTGAAAGGCCCGAACATTATGCAAGGGTATATGCGTTATGATAAGCCGTTAGAATTAGATCCGCCTAAAGACGGATGGTATGATACCGGAGATATTGTATCTGTGGATGAAGATGGTTATATATACATTAAAGGGCGTAGTAAACGGTTTGCTAAAATTGGAGGGGAAATGGTTTCTCTTCTGAGTGTTGAGATGGTTATTGAGAAAAAATGGCCGGGGTACATTTGTGGTGCCGTTAATATACCGGATGCGAAAAAAGGAGAACAGATTGTGTTAATTACAACCTGTAAGGATATTACAAAAGAGGAATTGATTTCGGTGTTTAAGGCCGCCGGAGTGACCGAACTCGGCATTCCAAGCCGCATTATTACGACAGATGAACCACCCTTGCTCGGAACGGGTAAGTTTAACTATGTGGCCGCTAAAGAATTGGCAATTAAAACCGTTAACGGATAAGGAGGATAAATGACTAAAATTTCTGTTATCGGTGCGGGCGCATGGGGAACGGCCTTGGCTATAACAGCCGAGCGGGCCGGCAATGAGGTCTTGGTGTGGGCTCGGGAAGGCGATGTCGTTACTTCCATTAATACAGTTCATACAAATAAATTTTTACCGTCCGCTGTGTTATCTGATAAAATACAGGCGACTGACGATTTGCAAAAAGCCATTGATTTTGCCGAGGTTGTATTGTTGGTTGCTCCTGCTCAATTTACACGGTCTGTTTTGGAACAAATCCGGCCGATGTGGCGAGATGATGTCCCATTGGTTTTGTGTGCTAAAGGTCTTGAGGTGAGCTCCGGGTTATTGTTGACGGAGGTTGCCAAAGACGTTTTACCGAATGCAACGATTTGCGTCTTGTCGGGGCCCGGTTTTGCTGCCGAGGTGGCAAAAGGAAATCCAACTGCGACAACAATTGCAGCCGAGGACGGAAAATTGGCCGAACAATTGGTCAAAATGATGGGCTCGGCAATGTTCAGACCTTATTTTTCTACGGATATTGTAGCTCCGGAAGTGTGTGGCGCTCTTAAAAACGTTATTGCGATTGCTGCCGGTGTTGTGGATGGCTGTGGATTTGGGGATAATGGGCGCGCGGCTTTGATTACACGGGGGTTAAGTGAGATGGCTCGATTTGCCCGTGCTTTAGGCGGACACCGATCAACGGTATTGGGGATGTCCGGCGTCGGGGACTTAGTGTTGACGTGTTGTTCTGCCCAATCGCGTAATTATTCTTTCGGATATCAGCTCGGATGTCATAAAAATGCCGCTCAAGTGTTGGCAGAGTCTACTGCAACGGTGGAAGGTGTGCCGACGGCAGCAGCCGTTATGAAACGGGCAAGGGCTTTAAATGTGGACATGCCGATTTGCGAAGCTGTCGAAAATGTTCTATATCACAATCAATCCGTTCAGGATATTTTAAGAGGATTACTGAGCCGTCCGTATAAGTCGGAAATAGACCCTTTTTAAAAAAATACTTGACAAAGAATACTTTTTGTGTTATCTTGTTTAAAACGAGATGACACAGAGGCTTCTCTTTTTTTGTTTTTGAGGATACAAGATGACTTTTATGAGCAATATGTTTCGTAAATTGGTTTTTCGTTTTATGGGAACGGATATTCAACGGATGATTATCAGGTTGCAGGGCGGCCCGCAACCGAAGGTTTCTTCCGAAGATTACATTATGTTGGCTCCTAATCAAGTCAAGGCATTGGTGAGTATGCAAAAATATGCGCCGGCAACTCAGGTACAAGAGTTGTTGGAATTATATGAAAAAGTTAATAACGATTGCCCGATTAATCCCGCAACAGCTATTCGGGTTGCCAAAAAGAGTATTTTAGATACTCCGTTTCCTAAGAAAGAGTGGCATCGATGAAGCTGGGCGTTTCTTTAACACAGGAAGTTATCAATGCCGGATTTTCCGATGCCGTGTTAAATGGAACAAAAGAAGAAGTTGCTTTTTATGTAGATTTTGTTTCCAATCCCAATATTCCCGATATTCGTTATGGACGGTTACCGATTTGGATGGCTATGGAGGGGGAAGATGCCTATGAAAAAACAAAAATCGTTTTATCTTTAAATCCCGATATTAATATTAAAAACATGAATGGCCAAACACCTGCCATGGTGGCACTTGAAAAGCGCATGCAAGGTATTGGTGTTTTATTTTTACGTCATCTTAATTTGGATACGACAGCAACGGATGTTCACGGAAATGATTTGATGAAATATGCCGTTTTGTCTCGTTCTCCGAAGGCTGTGATTGAAGCGGCCAAAAGGGGAATTGCGCCGGATAAAACAGATGCAGATGGTCATATGCCTGCTTATTATGCCGTTAAAAATAATGATATGGATGTTTTTCGTGCACTGTGTGCCGTTGGGTTAAAACGGGATAAAAACAATCCGGCTTATCGGGAAGTTATTCGGGAGGCCGCTCAACAAGCAAAGGCGGCCGGTTCTTTGGATTGGATGCGAGCGGTATATCGGGGTGTATTTTCCGATGTAACAATGTATGTATTAAGCCAAGATAAAGAAACCTTATTAAATCGTGTTAAGCGTTTGTCGGTACCCAATCGATTTCGGGTTGGAAAAATGTTAGGGGTGGATTTTGATAGACTTTCTTTACTTTCGTCTTCTGTGTTGGAACACCCGGTTGAGCAAGTTTTAGGTGAGGCCTTAATTGAAAGATGTCGGTATGGCAGTCCGACAGATGTGGCGTTATTGTTGAGTGTTGGAGCCAATCCGAATATACGGGATAAAATGGGGCGAACACCGTTATTTTGTGCAACAGCCTATCATGGCCGGCCCGAAGATAAACAATCGTCGTCTCAGATTGCCGAAAGCGCCTATAGAAAAGTAAAAGTATTATTGGAAAGCGGGGCCAATCCGAATTTACCGAATTTAATCTTTGATGGGAAAAAGAGGGTGGCGGATAAAACACCATTGGAACAATCTTTTTTTGAAAATCGTATCGGTATCAGTGTGTTGTTGATCAAAAACGGTGCAGATGTCAAGCATCCGGATGTTCAAGAACGTTTGGTTAAAATTGCGGCCATATATTCTAAATCGGCGGCCCTTGATGTGTTAGCTCGTGTCGGGGTGAATTTGGCTCAGCCGGATAAAGAGGGTGTGATACCGTTAGAGCATGCTATTTTAAATAACAATCCATATAATGTGTTGATGTTGCGGAAACACTTAATGGCGCAAGGGCATGAAGATTTATTTGACGAAACAACACCTCAAGGGAAAAAGGTGTATCAAATGGCTTTGGAAAAAGGGCCCCTTATGTGTGATGCGCTAACCGGTACCTTGGTGGATCCGTCCCAACCGGAACAAAAATCACAAGCTACGCCGTTGACTTTTGAGGAAAAAATTGCAGTATTGCCGCCTCAAAAACAGTTTTTGTTGGCTACCCTGTCTGGTGTAGATTTAACTTTCGATAAAACGTCGGAGGGGGCGTCGGATAATACAGCCGGGGTAGGCAAAGCACTCAATCGTCATACACCTTTTCGACAGGCTTTAGCTATGTTTAAAAGGGCTCAGCGTAAAAAAAGGTAAAAAAGCCTGCATTGATTTTCTTGACTTTTGGGACCTGAAGGGGTAAGGTTGTCCTATAATTTTATGTCAGTAAGGGATTTTGTTATGAAGAAAATTGTATTACATCCGTTGTTTGCCGGTGCTTTTATTACTGTGTATATCGGTCTTTTTATGATATACTGCTTTGGGCATAATGCTGGTTTTATTAAAGGTTTTACCGATCATGTAACGGAAGTGACAACGTATTTGGGATATGCGATATCGGCGTGTATCGTCTTGGGTTTTTATCGGGATTTTAATGGGCCGAAGTTACGCTATTCCTATCTTGCGTTTTTGTTTTTACTTGTTTGTGCCGTTTTGCGTGAAATGGGCATTCAACATTGGATTCCGTCTAAAGATACAACGGCGTTTAAATTGCGCTTTTTTACGAATCCCGACAATCCGGTCGGAGAGAAAATTTTTGCAGCCATTATTCTGTGTATCGTTATCGGGGTTGTTATTTGGTTATTAATTAAATATACACGACCTCTGATAAAGGGCTTTTTTCAGTTTAATCCGATTTGTTGGACGGTGGCGACAATGGGAGGGATTGGGATTGTCACAAAATTTGCCGATCGTTTTCCGGGGAATTACCGCAAAGCCGTTGGGGAATCTTTAGACCCGACGATGCAAGCTTGGATTGTATTATTTGAAGAAACCGGAGAGGCTACGTTGCCGTTGCTTTTTGCCATAGCCGTTATTCAATGGCATTTGATGAAGACAAGTATCAAGCAATAGATGGTTTATTGACAGTTAAAATAAGCAGTTGAGGGCGTTATCAGACTGCATGAAAAGGGCTCTGTTTTATCATATACTGCTTTTTGGGATATTTTGGCACACTCCGCATCGGCGATTGTTTGTAAATCTGCCAGAGATGTGTCATCAAAGCAAATGGCTATTCGATGAGCCGTCGAACGCCTCAGCGAAGGGCCGTCTGCCCGACCGGCGTAAGAATCAACATAAGGGGTGTGTCCTCCGCAAGAAGTGAACATTAAGCACATTATTATCAGATATTTTTTCATTGGGTACCTCTTTTTTTATATTGCCAAAAATGTGGTGAAAGTTCAAGTGAAAAATTGGTGTTTTTTTTGCATAAAAAACGGCCGGAAATCCGACCGTTTGGGGTTGAAATTAGCTGAGTTATTTTTTCTGATCGCTTTTCCAGAAGTATTCTGCCATTGTTTGGAATACCACATATAAAGACGGAACAAAGAAAATACCCACAAATGAAGCCATCGCCATTCCGCCAAAGATGGAGGACCCAATGGCTTGGCGAGCTATAGCCCCGGCGCCAACGGCCGTTACAAGCGGTAAGAAGCCTAATAAGGACGATACCGCCGTCATCATAATAGCACGGAAACGCATATAGGCTCCGTTCACGGCAGCCTCTTTGATGGATGTGCCGGCTGCATGTTGTTCTTTTGAAAACTCTACCAGTAAGATGGCGTTTTTGGCCGCCAGAGCAATCAGCACAATAATGCCGGCTTGAGCATATAAATCGTTAGAAATATTGCGTACAAACAACATTAAAATCGCCCCAAAAATACCCACGATAATGGATACCATCACCGGCACCGGAATAATCCAACTTTCATACAAAGCCACTAAGAACAAATAGGCAAACAAGAACGCCATCGAGAAAACCAATAAGGTTTGGCTGCCGGCTTCTTGTTCTTGTAACGATGTTCCCGTCCATTGATATTGGTATCCGGTCGGTAAATCGGCGGACAATTTTTCCATAGCCTGCATGGCCGCCCCTGAGCCTAAACCGGCTGCCGGAGAGCCCATGATTTTAATGGCACGGTAGTTATTATACCGTTGAATATTTTGGGCGCCGATTGTTCTGTGAACCGTTACCAAAGAACGCAGCGGAACCATTTCACCTTTATTGTTACGAATATTGATTTTAAAGATATCATCTAACGTACGACGTTCTTGAATATCTCCTTGGACATTTACTTCCCATGTGCGGCCATACATATTGAAGTCGTTGACGTACGTCCCGCCTAACATCGTTTGCATGGTGGCAAAAATATCGGCAACGGATACGCCTAAGGCATACGCTTTTTGCCGGTCAATTTCTAATCTGACACGTGGAGAGTCTGTTGTATACAGTGTATAAACTTGGAACAAATCCGGGTCTTTATTGGCTTTGGCAATTAATCCTTGGGCCACTTCTAACATTTTTTCCGGAGAAGCCCCTGTCGTACTTTGTAAAACGTATTCAAAGTTTGACGAAATGGATAATCCCATAATGGCCGGCATATTAAAGGCCATAACTCGTGCTTCTTGAATACCGGCGGTTAATCCATAGACTTTCTTAATAATTGAATCGACATCTTGTCCTTTACCCATGCGATCTTCATACGGTTTTAACCGAACGGCTAAGAACCCGCTGTTAGATGCTTGCGCACCCGACATCATACCATATCCGATAATGGCCAAAGAAGAATTGACTTCCGGAATGGTTTTTACAATACCGGCAACTTTGTCCATAACATCCTTGGTTCTGTTCCAACTGGCACCGGAGGGTAATTGAACTTCCATTAAAAACACGCCTTGGTCTTCAGCAGGCAAAAAGCCGGTTGGTGTTTTTTCAAACAACCGATAGGCACCAAAGCCGAATAATCCCATTGCTAAAACGGCCATAAAGGAAACCGGAACCATTTTACGTACCGTAAACGCGTATCCGTCACGTAATTTATCGATAATGTTCATAAAGAATTGAACAATCCTAAACGGTTTTTGATTTGGACGCATAATCAATCGGGAAACAGCCGGACTTAAGGTTAAAGAGTTAATAGCCGAAATAACCATGGCGGCCGAAATAGCAATCGCAAATTGACGATATAAAAGACCCGAAATACCCGGAGTAAAGGCAACCGGTACAAATACCGCTAATAACACGGCCGTAATGGCGATAATGGGCGCCGTGATGCGGTCCATAGACTTTTTAACGGCATCGGCCGGATCCAGTTCAGGGTTTTCATGCATAACGGTTTCAACGTCTTCTACCACCACAATGGCGTCATCAACCACAACACCGATAGCCAATACTAAAGCTAACAGTGAAATGGTGTTAATAGATACACCAAACAAAGCCATACCGATAAAAGCACCGATTAAGGATACCGGAATGGCAAATGTTGGAATAATGGTTGCCCGCATTGTTCCCAAAAACAAATAACAAACCAACACAATTAAAACAAATGCTTCACCGATGGTGGTGCCGATTTCTTTTAATGAACTGCGCACAAAGGAGGCGTTATCAAACATCGTGTTGACAACCATACCTTCCGGGAAGTTCTTTTTCAATTCTTCGATTTTTTGTGCAACACCGGTGGCCACTTCAACAGCATTAGAGCCGGGGGCTTGCATAATGGCAATACCGACAGCCGGCATACCGTTAAACATCGCTCGCATTGATTCATCACGGGCGCCCAGTTCAATTCTGGCAACATCTTTTAATAACAGATAAGACCCATCTTTGTTCGCCCGAATCACAATTTGTCCGAACTCTTCCGGTGTTGTTAAACGCCCTTGCGTTGTTAAAGAAAATTGAAATTGTTGATCATTTGTTGAGGGCATAGCGCCAATACGACCGACAGAGGCTTGCAGGTTTTGGCTTTTTATGGCACTTAAGACATCACCGGTTGTTAATTTTAAACTTTTTAGTTTGTCGTTGTCTAACCAGACACGCATACTGTAGTCCAAAGAGGAGAACATCATCACCTCGCCGACGCCTTTAGTACGAGCCAGTTCATCTTTAATGTTGATTAAAGCATAGTTCGTCAGATAAGTATCGTCATATTTACCATTTTCAGACGTTAAGGCAAAAATTTGTAACATTGAGGTCATACGGGATTTAACCTCAACCCCTTGTTGAACAACCTCTTCAGGCAGGTTGGATTCGATTTGTTTGATACGGTTTTGAACGTTTACCTGAGCCATATTTGGGTCGGTTCCGACATTAAAAGTTACCGTCAGCATATAAGAGCCTTCATCCGTACTGGTTGAGGACATATATAACATATTTTCCACACCGTTAACGGCTGATTCAATCGGTTGAGCTACAGCGCTTTCAACAACATCCGAGCTGGCACCCGGGTAAACGGTGCGGACCATCACGGACGGTGGTGTAATATTCGGATACTGTTCAACGGGCATGCCCATAAAACACAACATACCGGCTAACACAATTACAACCGAAATAACGGTGGCTAATCGCGGGCGTTTAATAAAAACATCTGCAATCATGATTGTATCTCCTTATTCAGCGTTTGTTTCCGGTGCGACATTGGTTAAGCTTACGGTTGTTGGTGTGACGGGAATATTCGGTTGTATTTTTTGGAATCCTTCTATGACTACGCGTTCGCCTGCCTTTAATCCGCCCAAGATAACAATGTCAAAATTAGATAATTCACTGCCGGTTTTAACTTCCCGTTTTTGAACAACATCATCGGGCCCGACAACATATACAAAAGCGCCTAACATATCTCTTTGAACGGCGCGCATCGGAATAACCAAATCCGTTACCGTATTTTTACCGGTTAATACAATGCGTCCGTACTGACCGGAAATCAGTTGGCCGTTCGGATTAGGAAAGGAGGCTTTAACTTTTAATGTATTCATGTTTTCATCCAGACGATTGTCCACAAAACTAAGACGACCGGCTTCAGGATATTTAACGCCGTCCGATGTATAAAAATGAACTTTTACATCATCTAAATTCGTACTGGCACGTATTTGTTTGTTCAAACTGAGCATTTCATTTTCACTGACCGAAAAGACGGCATCAATCGGATTGATTTTGACAATCGTGGCTAAAATACCGGAATCCGGTCCAATCAATTCTCCGACGGAAAATTTGGATTCACCGATTTTACCGCTCATCGGAGCTTTAATAACCGTATATTCTAAATCTTTTTTAGCCAAATCTAAATTGGCTTTCATTTGAGAAATTGTTGCCGTTGCCGTATCGTAAGCCGCTTTTGTTTCATCCAATCTGGCCTCTGAAACATCCTTTGTTTTAAACAATGTTTTTGTCCTCTCATATTGAGATTTGGCATTCACAGATTGTGCTTCAGCTCGTGATACGTTCGCTTCCGCTTCACGAACCTTAGCTTCAAAATTTACTTTTTCAATAATAAATAAAGGTTGTCCCGCTTCAACAACATCCCCTTCGTTGAATAAACGTTCTTGTAAAAATCCCGTTACCCGTGCTCTTAAACCAACGGTATCTTGAGATTCGATTTTAGCCACAAAGCTGACTTCCGGATAAATGGCTTTGTTTTCTACGGTAAAAACAGATACAGCCGGAGCTGTCATTTGAGTGGTTGTTTTTGATTGGGTTGCCAAATAAGATGTATATCCATAGTATGCGCCTGAGGCAATCAAAAAAACAGCCGTCGTTGTTATCAATAACTTCATGGGTTTATTCATTGTTGTTCTCCTTAAAAAAATGGTTTTGTTTTTTTATAGCACCATTAATTTTATGATACCAGTAAAAAATGATAAAATTCATAAAAACTTAACCTTTTTCGTGGTAAAATCCTTGTAACGAAAACAAAAGGATATATCCATGCAGGACAGTAAAAATATTTCCATTGAACGGGGCTCGGGATTGTTGCAGCGGGCAAAGGATGAAAATCCCAAAAATAGACAGTATCAACCCAGTAAATTGGCATCCGATTTTATTTCTCGAAACAAACAAGGATCTTTGCGTGTTTTTGTAGCGGGAGGGTCTCGTTCCGGAAATGAAGAGGTTTACGAAAATCAAGCCTTTAAATTGGGCGAAGTGATTGGTCACATGAATTATCGTCTTGATTTCGGTTTATCTTCAAAAGGAATTATGGGGGCTGTTGCCAAAGGGTTGATTAAGTCTTGGTCCGATATGGGAAAGCAGGAAAAATCGCCCATTTACGGTATTACGACAAAAGAATATCTGGCTCTGTATAAAAGTGATGAAGTTTTAGATGAGGTGTCTAAAATTATTGTTGCGAATACCTTGGAAGAACGCAAACAACAATTGTTGGCTGCAGACTTGGTTATTTTTACACCGGGTGGGGTGGGAACCTTAGACGAATTGGTATATGATTGTGTTGCGATGCAGGATGGGTTTTTAGACTTTAAACCTTTTGTTTTGTATAACATTAATGGATTTTTTCATCATTTATTGGAATACTTAAAAGAAATTCACGCGAAAGGTTTTTCCGATCCGATGCCGTTTGTGGTTGTGGATAATCACATTGAAGCAGGTATTGCTTTCAGAGTTTTGGAATACATGTTTTGTCGTCACATGGATAAACAGCAAGGTATTCAATTGATGGAACAAATTATTTATGAATTACCCTATGTTATTGAACAACACTATAAACATCCGCGCAAAAAGGTTAAAACGATATTAGATGAAAAAAATGCCGTTATGTCCGGTCCGTCAAACAGTGCGAAAGAAACATTGGCGCGAGAAATTGAAAATGCTTATTTAAGTAAGGAAATAGAACGTATGTATGAACGTCTTGCCAAATCCGGACGGGATACGGCGACGGTCAGTAATAAATTACATGATTTAAAACAACGTCATATAAAGGGGTAATATGGATTTTATTAATCTGCCGATTTTGTTGTTCAGCGTTTTACTGGGCGTGAGCGTTTTAACCAGTTTGGTCAGTTTTCGTATTGGTGTTCCTTTAATTTTATTATTTTTGTGCATCGGGTTATTGGCGGGGGAAGCCGGATTGTCTTTATTGGATGAAATGCGTAATCCGCGAGCAGCCTTTTTTATCGGATCTGTTGCCTTGGCTCTTATTTTGTTTGACAGCGGGTTTCATACGCGAACGACGGGATATAAACAGATTTTTTTGCCGTCATTTTTGTTGGCAACCGTTGGGGTTATATTGACGGCCGTTTTGTTGGCGCCGATTGCAAAAGAGGTTTTGTCTATCGGATGGTTGCCGGCGTTGTTGTTGGCATCAATTATCAGCTCTACGGATTCTGCTGCTGTTTTCTTTTTGTTGAGATCTCAAGGCGTTTTCATTCGTGAAAAAGTTAAATCAACTTTAGAGGTTGAATCCGGCGCCAATGATCCTATGGCGATTTTTTTAACGTTATCCTTTATTACCTTGTTGGTTCAAATTCAAACAACACAACACGCCGATTATTTTGACCTTCTTCCGACATTTGCCAATCAATTGTTGGTTGGTCTTTTGGGAGGAATAGCCTTGGGCATCGGAATGAAAAAAGTGGTACAAAAAGTGTCTTTAGAGGCGGCATTGTATCCTATTTTTATTTTGGCAGTGACGTTAGGCGGGTTTGCCGTGATTAATATGATGGGGGGGAGTGGTTTTTTGGCCGTTTATTTGGCCGGATTAATTTTGGGAAATGCAAAAATACAAGCTCATACACAAATATCTAAATTTCAACAAACATTGACTTGGTTGTCACAGATTACATTGTTTATTACTTTGGGATTATTTGTATCCGGCGAAACCTTAATTTCGGCGTTTGTTCCCGGATTTTTGATTGGATTCGGTCTGATTTTTATTGCGCGCCCGATTGCTGTTTGGATGGTGCTGAGTTTCTTTAAAACATATACCGCCAGGGAAAAAATATTTATTTCGGCGGTTGGGCTGAGAGGGGCAACCTCTATTTTGTTGGCTTTAGCGCCGATCGTATATGGATTGGGATACGCAGAACATTTTTTTGATATTATTTTTGTGATGGTGTTATTTTCTTTGGCTTTCCAAGGCTTTTTAATTCCGTCTTTGGCAAAGTGGTGTAATTTGGTTGTCCCAAAACTGAGCCGACCTCCGGAAAAAATGCAAATTGATTTACCGGGGTTGCCGGACAGCTCTTTGATTGCTTATGAGTTGACGGATGAAACCCCCGTTGTGTTAGGCAGAGAAATTCCAAAATGGGCAAAACCGGTTTTATTAATCAGAGATGGTATTACTTATACGGCATCTAATATTCGCAGTTTAAAGCCGAATGACAAAGTGTATGTGTTTTCTTATACCGATACACGCAGACACATGCTGGATACCTTATATGGCGGCGGACAAATGCCTGAGGCAGACGAAATTTTGGGTGATTTTCCGATTGAATCGACAACAACGTTTGGTGATTTGGAACGTATGTATGGTATTACGATAGATTCTTCTGTAAAAAACGAGTGTATTTTGGATGTTATGCGCAAGGGCGGTGAAGATTTTGAGGTCGGGGACAGATTGTCTTTAAATGGGATTGACATTGTTGTGCGGGCTGTAGAAGATTGTTGCCCAACCGAACTGGGATTAGATATTGATCCGGATAGAGCTCATGCTTTTACAACCCGAAAACGGTTATTACAAAAAATAATAAATAAAAAAAGGTTGACAAAGTTTTAAAATGTGATAAAATAAAGGTATAATCGTAAAAAAGGAGAGTATCATGTCTAAAGAAACAGTTAATTCGGCTAATTCATCTACAACTTCTTCGCGTCACAAAAGAACGCCCAGACCGGAACAAACAACTGCGAGCACTCGTTCTGCGAATGTTCAGCAGAAACAATCCGGCGGCAAAGGAGTTCTTTATACATTGGCAGGATTGGCTATTGGGGCCGGTGCCGTTTACGGATATAATGAATGGCAAGAAGACAGAGGTGATAAAGGGGGTCCTCAAACCGAGCCAGCCGTTGTGCAACCGGTTGAAAAGCCGATGGTCTGTCCTCAATTTAATCCGACACAGATTAATGGTACGGCAGATGAATGGCGTTCTCATGCCGATGTAGCACGTGGATTAGGCAGTGTTCATTTTGGTTTTTCACGAGAATTAAACAAAGTTATTGCCAATGAAGCCCGTTCTTTTATGATTGAAACAGGGGATATCAGTAAAGCAGAATGTTTAAGAGATACATGTAGTGCTTTGATTCAATCTTATAAATTTGATGCCGAACATCCTTGGATTGGACAAGATAACAATCAAACGCGGTTATCCAGTCGTTTTCCGAAAACAGTACGTGTTGCTACTCAGGATTTATATGGTTCCGCTTCTTTGAAAAAACAAGAAGTTCCATGCGGACGTATTGTTCATGCAACCATTTTAAGAACAAAAGCTTTGGCCGCTAACTTGAATGGATATTCTAAAGACGAAGCAGCCCAGTTATTGGATACATTTGGTCCTTTGATGGTGGAGCCGGATTTGGCTAAAAAAGCGGCAGAGGCGTCTTTAGACAATCCCGAGCAAACCGCTTTTAAATTGGCTGATGTTTACGATAGGACAGCCGATATTTTACAAAGCCGGTCGGATGTATCGGCGCATCAGGCCACATGTTTGGCGGTCAGAAAGGTTTTCGGGGAAACTGAAGCCAGAATCGATCCGCTGGCCTTTTATTCGTATTCACAAACGATGAGTCAAATGAATGGGAAAACAAGATCGGCTGTGATTGGTTCTTTACAGGCAAATGCCAATACCATTAAAAGCGATGCCACATCTTGGTCGGATGTGATTGGTAAATATTCCGGCTGGTTGTTATTGGGTGGTGGCGCGTTGGCGGCTATGGCAGCAATTAAAATGACGAAAAAATCCGGAAAATAAAGGAAAAAAACATTGGATAAGAAAAAAGAGTAACTGATTTCGGTTACTCTTTTTGACATGTTAAAATAAACAGGCTATCCGTTTAATTCTTTAATACATTCGTCGTACATTTCCTGAACTGCTTGTTCAAAGGAGTGTGTGAATTTTTCTGTATTAAACAAAGGAGCTTTTTCAATTTTCTTGGTGACTTTTTCGCGTAGATTTTTTAAGGCCCCCGGTGTTGTACACAGTGTTACGACTTTTTCTTCGTATTCTTGAATATTTTTACAAATCAGTTCGGGCATTTCTAAGGCACTCAACAATGCGCCTCCTACACGGCTGGGATAAGTTGTACCGGGGCAAGTAATGACCGGACATCCCATAAACAAAGCCTCCATTCCGGTTGTATGCGCATTATAAATTTCTGTATCCAACAATAAATCCGCGATTTTATAGCGTGCTAAGTGTTCATCGTGCGGCACAAATTTCGAATGGACAATACGGTCTTTTTCAATACCGCGTTTTTCAAATTCTTTATCGATATTATCTTCCAAAATTTGAGAGTTACCATAGAACCATAAAACCGCCTTTGGTACCCGTTTTAAAATTCGAGCCCATAAATCGAAATAGGTCGGTGTGAACTTATAGGTATTATTAAAACAACACAAAACGATGGTGTCTGATTTAAATCCCATGTGTTTGCGCAGAGGTTTTCCTTGCGGTAATTCAATATTGTGATCAATTAACCAACGAGCTGGTTCCAAATACTTTAATGTTTCGTGATAGTACTTTTCTTCACCGGGCAAAATGCTGAATTTATCCACAAAGTGATAATCAATGCCCGGCACTCCGCCCATTGTTCCGATATATCCTAAAAATGTTCCTTGAGCCGGTGCCGGTTGATATGTCATAATGCCCAATCGATTAAAGCTGGTAAAGCCATTCATATCCACCAAAACATCGATTTTGTCTTCAAAAATTCTTTCGGCGGCGGCTTTATCGTTTAACTTGTCCAGTTGGACGATTGTCATATCCTTAATGCTATAGATGCGTTTGCTGGGATAAGAGTCTAATTCCGGATGAATATCGTACAGATACACATCAAATTTATCCCGATTCAATCGTTCAAAAAATTCCCCAATGACAAAACCGGTCGGATGAGGGCGAATATCGGCGCACAAAAAGCCCAGCTTAATTTTTTTGGGATTTCGTTTTCTGTCATCAAAAGAAAACGGACATGGTTTTAAACGCAATTCGGGCGCTTCCGATACAAAAGCCCGTAACGCTTTGTACCGTTGTTCATTGCTCAGCGGTAAGTGAGCCCCGATAAAAAACGGATTGACTTGCCCGCTGTTCAACACATCCGGACGCATAAAATAATTCGTGTCACGTTCCAAAGTATCCCAAAAAACAAAGTTTTTTTCCAATTCAAATAAACGCGACCGAATATCCATGGGCGTGTCCTCACCATATAATTCAACGATGCGGTTTAATGCCCGATAAGCATTGACTTTTTTACCCATGTATCCATAGATTGCAGACACAGCATTTAACGCCTTTAATGTTTTTGGGGCGATTTCCAATACTTTTTGATATTCGGCCAGCGCCTCAACTAACATTCGTCGGCGCAAATAAATGCCGGCTTGTTCCATATGTTGATCAAATTTACTTGCCATATTTTTCTCCTATTTTTTACAAACGGCGGCAATTGCTTCTTCATCTGATTCATAATAATAGAACGAACCATAGTTACAACCACAATCGGCATATACAGTGCCATAAGGTGCATCTAATCTATGCAGTTGTTCGCCTGTACAACCATAGTTTGGTGTGTAACACATTGCGGCAATTGCTTCATCATCAGAAGAATATCTGCCCGATGCCTTTTTACAGAAACATTCTTCTTTTACAATCCATAATGAGTCATTTGATAAAGCGCGCGCTAATTGATTGTTCGTATCCGCACAGAAATAGTCACCACCTTTTTGACATAAGGCGTCAATTGCTTGGCTATCTGATGAGAAGTAGCCTCCAGTTGTACAAGAACAAGAGCTTACATAGCTGTTACCTGGTCTGTATATGAAGTTCCCAGTAGAACAGATATAGTGTATACCACCTGTACACATTGCTGCAATAGCTTCATCATCAGATGAATAATAGCCGCCGTTTGTGCACAGACAACTTGTTACATGCTCACCATTATTTTTGTATATGAAAGCATTTGTGGAGCAACCATAATGTTGATTTTGACACATAGCCTCGATGGCCTCTTCATTGGAATCATAATAAGTCGTTGAACCGCTACAATTACAAGTGGTAACATGATACCATCCTCCAGTGCTGTCATAAACCTGTAGGTTGTTATTATAACATTGGTATAAAGGCCCACCTGCTTCCTCACACATCGCTGCAATGGCTTCTTCGTCTGAGCCGTAATAACCCTCCTTATTCGTATCGCATTGACAATTAATTAAATTTGTACTGTTATTTTTAACAATAAAATCACTTCCATGACCTCCATCAAAACCAGAGCATGTATACATATCCCTGGATGTTGGTGTTACAGTTTGTGTTTGAGTCACTGTTTCGAATTGACTCATCGCTTCAATCGCTTCTTGGTCTGAGTTAAAAATTGCAGATGTTGTTGCACAGTTATATGTACCGTAGAATATGTAATAATCCTGACCCCAAGCGTCTCTGTATATACCATTTTCAGAACAAAAATAATATGTACTTGAACACATTTGGGCAATAGCATCTTCATCGGAGGCGTAGTAAGAATCGTAGTTGTTGTTGCTACAGAAACAATTGTAATGAAAATCTTGGTTATTAGTGTCTAAACCATATATAAAACCACCTGCAGAACATGTATAATGTTTTGGAGTGTTTTGACACATTGCGGCGATGGCCTCTTCGTCGGAATCATAATAAGCCGTTGAACCACTGACACAAGCGCAAGAGCTAACATACGCAGATTGTCCATTATTAAGTGCTTTTCTTAGTTCAGATGGATTACAATAATAGTATGAGGGATCCTCTGGATTTGGCGTTGTAGCATCTTCCTCTTCTTCACACATTGCCGCAATAGCCTCTGCATCGGCATAGAAAACACCTGTTGATCCAGCAACAATACAATCACAAACGGTAACACCCGTCCATACAGAACCATTTAATACAAGTAGATTATCAGATGTGCATTTATATTCCATGCTAGAACACATCGCCGCAATGGCTTCTTCATCCGAGTCATAAAAACTTGTTGCACCAGAACAATTACACCACTCTCGCACCCATCCCCCATCGGTTCCCAATCCGATTCCATCTGTGTTCCCACTACAAAAATAATAAGGCCTATTCGTACACATTTCGTTAATTGCCTCTTCATCAGAATCATAATAAGCTGTTTTAGTTACACAAAAACACTCACTATTATGATATATCGTCGGACCAATATAATCTCCCCTCTTTATTGTATGTACAGAGCAATAATACTCTCTTTCTGTACACATCGCGGCGATGGCCTCTTCGTCTGAATCGTAATAAAACTCTTCATCAGATTCGCTACAATTGCAAGTCGCTACCTTTCCCGATTTGTTTTGAATAGTACCATTCTCACACCAATAAAAGCCGCCCTCGTCAAGCGCATCCGACAAAACGTTTGTGTCAAAAATAAAGGAAATGGCATTTTCGTCATCGGAAGTACAGCTGACACTGCCCGGTGTGCAGTCGGTTCCGATAAACAATTTTAATTCGTCGATATAGTGATTATCATCGGCCATGTCTGTAAAGTTTTCACACACACCTTTGGGTAAGCCGGCCATATTAACCGCATAACCCGATGAACACATAACGGCTGTGGCCAGATAAGAGCTGTTTAATTGATCAATGGTATCTTGTACACTGGCTAAGGTTAAGTTGTTATTTAGCAATAACGCTTGAGTCAAAACTGTCGTCCGGTTTAAAAAATCGGTAATGTCGTTGGTTCTGTGTTTGGTTATTGCGGTATTAAATCCCGCGATACCGCCAACAGACAACACGCCAATAATGGCAAGCGTTCCCAGCATTTCAATCATAGACCGACCGGTTTGTGTGTTTTTCTTCATCAGCAAGCTCCTTGGTAAGGTATAAATTTTTTTACAATCTAAGCATAAACCAACGTTTAAATCAACCACTTTTTTTATAACTTTCATATTTTTCTTTTTTTACACACAAATGATTAAAATCGTAATAAAATCAAATAATTCAAGATTGATATAAAATTAGTACGTTTTTGGGTAAAATCAATGTGGGCATAAACGTTCCTTTAAATAAACCGTTTTTCCATAAAATTAGGAGGTTATAAATGGCAATTATCGGTTATATCAGAGTTTCAACAGACAAACAAACCTGTGAACATCAAAAATATGAAATTAAACAATTCGCAAAAGCTCAAAAAGTCAAAATTACGTATTGGTTAGAAGAAACTATTTCATCCAGAAAATCTTTAGATAAAAGAAAATTAGGAAAATTACTTCAAAGTATGAAAGCCGGAGATATCCTGATTTCTTGTGAAATATCTCGTCTGGGGCGTTCTATGTTGGAAGTGATGCGGATATTGGAAACTTGTTTAAACAAAGAATGTCAAGTATGGACAATCAAGGAAAATTTCAGATTGGGAGCGGATATCAGTTCGAAAGTCATGGCTTTTGCTTTTGGTATATCAGCCGAAATCGAACGCAGTTTAATATCTCAACGCACAAAATCATCACTGGCAAATATAAAAGCCAGCGGTAAAAAGCTCGGTCGGCCATTTTCCGCAACCAGTAAGAAGTTGAAACTGTCCAAAAATACAAAACGGGTCAAAAAGTTGTTAGATAAAGGCCTCTCAAAGGCTCAAATCGCCAGAATTATGGAGGTCGAACGCACAACTTTACGACGTTTTATGTTCAGACAGGGGTGGTGTTAAGTGAGCCATTGTCTTAAAACAGGCAAAACGGGCCGAGCTATTAGTTTTCTAGTCATTCTCATGCACTAAAATAACATGATGACCAGAGGCGGAGATTTTTTCCGCCAGCATTTGGGCTTTACTGATACACTCTTCCGACGTGATACCGAAAATGAGTTTAAGATCATCTAAATTAATCACAATCGGAGTAATACAAAATAATGAACTCACGCGTTTTAAATCCTCACCGGATTTGACCCAATGAATACTGCCTAAAGGTATATTTGTCGTAGTTGTTTGTCCGTTTCCGGTAAAGACAAGGCACCCAATCGTTTTTTTTGAAAGACCGTCAATTAATATGCCAAAGCCATTCGATTTTATGTCTTCTATATTGTTAAAGAAAATAGGTTCGTTTAACTCTAAAATATGTTCAGACATTTTGTTCACTCGAACAATATTCGTTCCGTGTTTTAACCACATTTCCTGTGTCGGAGCATCAAACCATATTGTTTTGTGCTTAATAATATGAGAGGAAATCAGCGGGATATTTGAAATGCAAAAACCGGTCCCAATATCGATATTTTCTTTTATTTGCACACATCCGTATGACACAATATCCGAAACCGTTATTTTTAAATGGTTGGGATACACCGTGTAAACGGAGCCTTTTTCCGGTTCGGTTGTCGTCAGTATTTTACCATAATAATATCGTTTGTCTTGGTGTAATCGAGCCGAAGAAATGTGCATAATCATATGTTGTTCTATCTTTTTTTCCGACAGTGATATTTTGGCATTTTCAACTAATACAGACAAAACTTTATCAATATTATATCCGGTAACGGCAGAAACCGGAATAATCGTATAATCAAAAGTATAATGCGCCAATAATTCTTGAACTTGATGCGTTAAATCCTCTATTTTTTGTAAGGCTCGAACGACATCCGATAAAATTAAATCACATTTTGTCAAACAGACACAAATTCTTTTTAATTGAAATAAAGAGCAAATGCGAATATGTTCCTTTGTTTGTTCCGAAATCCCTTTTTGACAATCAATAACAACGATTGCCATATCTGTTTCAGCCGCTGCAATCGCCATATTTTTTGTATATTGTACATGGCCGGGGCAATCCAATATATGAAAACGAATGTCCGAATAATCAAAATACCGATGAGCTACATCAATGGTGATTTGTTGTTGTCTTTCTTCTATTAACCCATCCAAAAGAGCAGACAATTCTAATCTGTTCTCTCCCGTTTGTTTGGAAAAACGTTCGGCTTCTTCTAACTGATCTTTTTTGACGTTACCAGTGTCTAATAATAAACGTCCGATTAGTGTGGACTTACCGTCATCTACATTTCCACAACAAATGAATTTAAAAATTCCGTCCATTAAAAATACCCATCCTTTTTCTTTTTTTCCATAGCCCCTTCTGTATCGTAATCAATGGCACGTGTAATACGTTCGGTGTACTCGGCTTTTTTTAATTCAGCGATAATATCATCAACCGTTGTGGCATCTGACATAACTGCTCCCGTCAACGGATAGCACCCCAGCGTTCTGAAACGAACCATTTTTAACTCGCCGGTGTTGTCCTGAGTCGCAATATATAACCCGTTTTGAGATTGAGTCAGCCGCCTTTTTTTTGCAAAATACAGCGGAACCACTTCAATATTTTCTTTTTTTATATATTCCCAGATATCCAATTCTGTCCAATTGGACAGCGGGAATACTCTCAAACTGGTCGTATCTGTATAAAACGGATTGTACAAAGGGGGTATTTCGGCATTTTGACTTCTGGGATCCCATTTGTGGTACTCGTTTCTGACCGATACCATTCGTTCTTTGGCTCGAGATTTTTCTTCGTCTCGTCTGGCCCCACCAAATGCGATTTTAATATCATATTTTTCAATGGCATTTTTCAACGCTTGCGTTTTCATGATGTCCGTATATCTGCTGCCATCCGTAAATGGATTTAATTTGTCCGGATGTTGATATACCAACAAATTGATTTCTTTAGCAATTTTGTCCCGAAATTCGTACATTTCCTTAAATTTCCAACCCGTATCAATATGCAAAAAACGGATGGGAACAGGGAATGGATAAAATGCTTTTTTAAACAAATGTAACAAAACGGATGAATCTTTACCGATACTGTAAAAACAAACTATTTTGGAACAATCGTTTTTAAAACAAATATCCCGAATTAATTCTATGGCTTCGTGTTCTAATTGGTCTAAGTGCCCGCTCATTTGACATCCTTTGTATTTTTCGGATAAAAACTAAATTCATCAGATGAATATCCCCATGCTGTTCCGCCACGATAAATAACAGCATGAAACAGCTCTTGATGCGTATCAAAATCATATCTGATTAAATCAGCGTACGCCATATTGGATTGATTTTTATCAAACACCTGAGAAATAAAAACCGTTACATCATTTTGTTCGGCATTGTAAGATACAGAGGATCCGGTATCTGAACGTACGCCCAAAGGTTGTATCCAATATTGTTGTACCGTCCGTTTTTTACCATCTACCTTGAATAAGGAGGCATAAGAGTCATCTGTTGTAAAAACCGTTTTGTCATGTATCGGTCCGGAATTATCAAATAATCCAAAAACACCATCTTCAAATACTTTTGCATTATGATTTTTGGTCGGCCATTTAAAAGCAGAAATGGCTTTTTCACCTTGCTGAACGGCACGATCATACGCACGCCCTTTGGCATTCACAGCCGTTAATACTTTATGGTGAATATCGGGACCTTGTCCTTGCCGGCCGGATACTTCAAATCCTTTGTTAGGTGTAATCATCCATACGAGTTCCTTTGTTTTTTCATCCACTTTAATCATTCCCGAATGACGGCAAGATACAACGATACCACCATCTGTTTTGTCATAATCAATGCCATTGATATGACACCAATCATTCATGCCATAATCAACGTGTCCTTTTTCAACAATAACAGAACGATTTGGGTTTAATAATTCGGCTAAATCTATTTTATTAAGTACTTCCCCCGTTTGATAATCAATTTCAAGAATCCAATCACGATGCGTTTTTTGTTGTTTGCCATCAACCAACACAACACTACCCGCAAATGACCCGATGACTAAAAAATTTTTGTTTGTTTTTTGTCCCATACCATGAGTAAACGAAGAAAAGCCTTTAGGGTATTTGTAATATTGCAATAACTTTCCGGCCGGAGAATATCTATAGATACCACGATTGCGATATTCTACAATTACCTCATGATTAAACCAATAACATAAACCACCGCCTTTTGCCTGAAAAGAAAATCTCATCCATCCGTTTTCATCGAATACCATTCCGTCAGATAGCCAATGATATCTGGTTTGTGTGTCGTTTTTTTGCGTTACAACGAATAAGTTTCGTTTTTGAACCTTAGGCACGGAAATAATTGTTGTACTTTTTTCGGTTTTATTTGGATAAATCGCCGTTAAGACAACGGTGTTTTTATAATTGGGATATAACCCTAAAACCTCAATACTATGCTGTGTTGTTTCCTCTGAACCGGTATATGAAATATCTTGCGCTCCTTCACGCCCTTTAACTGTCACCTGAATCTTAGCCGGTGCAAGAGTTTCAAAATGAACCAAGGCTGCTAATTCATTATTGCCATATGGATTTAACCGAACATTAAAACCATTTAATGTTTTAATTTCGGCTGTTTTTTCTGAAGGATAGATAAAATATCCCACAACAAAACAGAATAAAAAAACAGTAAGTCCGGTTAAAATATTTTTCATTTTTTAGTCCTTTTTAATGCATAATGCCTGTAGTGTTTTAAAGTTTTGTTTTGAGGTTTCATAAACAGTACCATCATTAATGTCTGCATAGTAAGCCGCTACCTTATCTTTTGACTCTAACCAAAAGAAACCTCTGGATCCGAAAGCATCTTGTAAAGCAATTATTGTCTCGGTGTCCAAACAGGCCGGTCCGATACCGTCACACATGAAATCAGAACGTGTCGCTTGGCGATACTTTTTTCCTAAAGCACTACAAAAATTTGTGGCAGATTGATAATTTAACAACATTTCCGATAAAACGAATTCTGACGCATTAATTTGTATCGGCGTGTGTTTTGTTGCTGAGGCGCAAGCCCCTTCTGTGTCCGATTGCACACAAAAATATCCTTTTTTGCAATTTTTATTAACAGAACAGGCCCCGTCTGTATGAATATCACAATATCTGCCCGTATAAATCGTTGGATTATCGCAAATACATGCTCCAATCCAGGGTGCGCCATATCCGTTTTTACAAAAATCCGTATCTAACATGTCAAGAGAAAATGCAGGCAAGGCGTGCAAAACAAAAAAATAAAAAATAAATGCAATGTGTTTCTTCATAATTAAAATAAAATACAAAAAAATAAACTTAATTGAGATTGTTTTTTTTGTAATACCATATTATCTTATTTATTTCAACCTTCTTTTATAAAAGACCAGTAACCTTTATCCTATAAAAATAAGTTTAATAAGTTGATTGAAATAACAACCAGTGCTACAGCAAACATTAACTGCTTTGCTTTCATTTTACAACATCCGTATGCTGATAATGGAGAAGCCATAATCCCGCCGATAATGAGGCCTAAAATGATTTTCCAATGGTATACACCAATTAACGAAAAAAACATTATAGATTGAGCGGCCGTTACAAAAAATTCCGCAATATTGGCCGTTCCAATAACATATTTAGGGGAATTACCCCGAGCAATTAATGTGGTGTTAACAATAGGGCCCCAACCTCCACCGCCTAAAGCATCCAAAAATCCCCCGCAAAAACCCAAAAACGGTATAGATTTAGGGTGTCGAGGTTGTTTTTTAGGGCGCCATATCAATACCAAAATTCGAACGCCTAAAATCAATAAGTATATTGCAACCAAACTTTTTAGCAACTCTGAATTAAATGAGCATAAAAAATAAGCGCCGATAATCCCGCCGATAACCCCAGGGATAGCCAACTTCTTTAACAATGTTATATCGGCATTTTTAAATTTTATATGAGCAATTCCAGAGGCGCATGTTGTAAATATTTCACTAAAATGCACACTGGCGCTGGCTGCGGGTAATGGAATACCCATTGTAATCAGTGTACTGGTGGAAAAAACGCCATACGCCATTCCTAAACATCCGTCTATCAGTTGGGCCACGAAACCTATGCCGATAAAAAATAATAAGTCTTCCATAATTAGCCTAAATAACTAACACCTAAACCGATAAGAGCCGATAAAATCAACAGTGCCATCATCGGAAATTGGCACCGATATAAAAAAATAGTCAGTATGCAAATATACAATTGTGGATAATTGACCATATTTTTTAATATATCAAACGAAGTTAAGCTTGCTAAAGGGCGAGAAAAAACGGAAATGTTTGCAAACAAAATAACGGCATACGCCAACATAACCAAAGAGGCATACTTGGCTCCTTTAAAAAATCCACGTACACACCACGTGTCTTTATGTCGACTGATTATATTTAAACTAAAACTTGCCAAAATAAATGTCGGTAAAACCAATCCGATACTACAGATAATGGCCCCTAAAACACCGTTTTTAACATAGCCGACATAGGTGGCCGTATTAATACTGACCGCCCCCGGTGTCATTTGAGATATCGCCAATAAATTACCGAATTCATAAGGCGTAAAAACAGACCCGAGCTCGACATAATCATGAAACAACATCGGAATAATCATATACCCGCCACCAAAACACAATATGCCGTATTTTATAAATTGAAAAAGTAACAGCGTATTAAGCATGGTTTTGACCTTTTTTTACTTTATGAACTTGTGCGTAAATCGTCATCACACACCCTACGATAATCCCGGTGGCAATAATCCACAAGATGTGCAATCCTAAAATGAGTCCCACCCCAAGACACCCGACAATAACAACGTCTAACCAATGTTTAAACACTTGTTTACCTAAACGAGAGGTCATACAAATAAACACACCGACAACACATGCACGAATATACGAAAAAGCCTCTAATAAATGGGGATTATCCAAGGAATTAAGTGGGAAAAAGGCGGCTATTAAACTCAAAATAAGAATGGATGGAATTAAAACGCCTAAAACAGCGACCAAGGCCCCCTTTAATCCGGCCAATTTTGTGCCCACAAAAATAGCGCAGTTAACGGCAATCAGTCCGGGGATGGTTTGAGAAACAGCCAACATATCCAAAATATCTTGTTCCTTTAACAACTTGTGCTTTTTTACAAAAATGTCCTCTATGGCCGGAATCATAGCCAATCCCCCACCAATAACAAATAGTGCAATTTTAAAAAAAGAAAAAAATATTAATAGCAATAGACGGCCCTTTCAAATAGTCAAAAAACAGAAAAAAGGATTAATGGGGTCCTTTTTTAATTCTTTAAGTATTCCTCTTTTGTATATTAAAACACGCTTGAGTTGTCAATAAAAACCACATAGGGGGCGGCTCTTTTATTGGCGGGCTGTGATATATGGACGAAACGATGGTATTTTGCCGTAACGAAAGCTCTATAACAACAAAGGTATAAATTTTGTTGGCAAACATCAATGTTGTTTAATCCCCAAAATCATTCAATAGATTATTTCTTTTCTCCTTGTTTTTTTATTGTATATTTTTTATACTATGTTATATTGAAATATCGTTTAAGATAAGAGGTATTGACCATGAAAAAAATATTTTGTTTTCTTGTTTGTATGATGATTAATTTGTCTGTCGATGCACAATGGTTTCCGTATATTCGTGTGCCGGATAAACAAAAACAAATGGAGTTGCAAGATTTAACTATTGACGTTCAAATTATGGGTAATATTGCAACAACCACTTATGATATGGTTTTCTTTAATCCTAACAACAAAATATTAGAAGGGGAAATGATTTTTCCCATGACACAAAATCAAACCGTTGTGGCTATGGCATTGGATATCAATGGGAAAATGCGAGGTGCATCTGCGGTTGATAAGGATGAAGCCCGTCGCATTTTTGAAAAACAAGTACGACGAAACATTGACCCTGCTTTAATTGAAAAAGTATCCGGTAATCAATATAAAATGCGCATTTATCCTTTTAACCCTAAGGGAACGCGTCGTATTCAAATTACAACTGAAGACAGTTTAATTGTTAAAAATAATGAAATGTCCTTATCTATTCCTTTAACATACAATAAGAAAATCAATCATTTTGGTGTTAAGGTGAACGTGGTGCAGGATGGCTCTGAGATGCCAAAAGTAAAAACGGATTTGGAAAATTTTACCTTTACTCAAAAAAATCAACACTTAACAGCGTCCTTTGAAAAACAAGATTATTTGCTTAATAATTCATTGGAATTTACATTTCCGGCCCCAAAAACAGAGATTGTTTATACGGGGGATGAGGCAGGTAAAAATTATTTTTATTCCAATATCAATGTTAAAAAATCTCAAAAAAGAAAAGGGTTACCTAAAAAAATAGCTGTTGTTTGGGATATTTCTTTTTCCGGTGAAACGCGCGATTTGAAAAAGGAAAAAGAAGTGTTAATCGGTTATTTGAAGAAAATTAAAAACATAGATGTTGATTTGATTGCTTTTAATATTAAGCAGAACAAAAAATCTTCCTTTAAAATTCAACAGGGCAATACAACGGCTTTATTGCAGGCCATTAATGCATTGGTTTATGATGGAGGAACCCGTTTGGATAAAGTGGATTTGTCCGCCATTAAAGCAGATGAAATTTTGTTGTTCACGGATGGTGTTGCAACAATCGGAGATAGTGTGATTAAACCGATTAGAACGCCGGTTTATGTCATTACATCATCAGATAAAAGTGAATTTTCAATGTTATCCAATATGGCCAATAAAACATTGGCTCGTTTAATTAATTTGACAACGACTTCTGTGGAAGAAGCGTTAAAACAATTAACACATAAACCGTTACGTTTAATCGGTTATAAAACAACATCCGCCAAAGAGATTTATCCCTTGCCTTCTGCGGTTGTTGGCGAAGATTTTACTTTTACAGGTCTCTATGATGGTAAATCGGCCGAAATTGAATTGCAATTCGGTTATGATACCCAAAACATTACAGAGCGGAAAACGATTAAGGTTGGAGCAAATCAAAAAAACACTCTGGTTCCAAGGCAGTGGGCCTCCCATAAAGCGCGTGAGTTGGAATTAGATGCTAAAAATAATCGGGCGGCCATTGTGCAATTAGGTAAAGATTTTTCAATTTTAACAGAATATACTTCTTTATTGGTATTGGATAGTTTAAATGATTATTTGACCTATAAAGTGGCGCCGAAAGATGCCGATTTATTGGAAAAATATAATCGCCATGTCTCCTTTAAGAAACAAAAAAGTAAGTATGCGGAACTCAAAGAAAAGCGGCGAGCACTTGTTGATACCTTACGTATGGTGAATCAAGTTAAAAAATGGTGGGAAAAGGACTTTATGCCAGAACCACCCGAAGCGCCTGATGAACCATGGGGTTTTGCTAAAAATCCGGAAGATTTGGATAAACAATATGGGGTTATTGTAGATCAAGAAGAAAGAATGTATGGTATAAGTCCTACTGGTACAGGGATACATGATATGGCTGTCAATGTCATTGGAAGAGTGGTATCTGATAAGGATGAGATTTTATTAGATGCTCAAGAAAGTGAAAAGCCACAAAAAGAAGCTAAAATCAAATTGAAAGAATGGTCGCCTAATACACCCTATATTAAGGAGTTGCGTAAAGTAAAAAATGCTGATTTATATCGTGTGTATTTGGTGCAAAAGAAAAAGTATCGGGATATGCCGGCTTTTTATTTCGATGTGGCGGAAGAATTTGCAAAACGAAATATGACCGAACAAGCAACTTTGATTTTAACTAATTTGTTGGAAATGAAAACGGATAATGTAGAATTATTGCGTGTAACCGCTCATAAATTGCAAGCTTACAAACACTATCAAATAGCTGAGTTCTTATTCAAAAAAATCATTGAAATGTATTCAGAAGAACCGCAAGGATATCGTGATTTAGCTAAATTATATGAAGCCTCAAATCAAAATCAAAAAGCATTAGAACAATATCTATTTATTCTGACTAAAAAATGGAGTGATTTTAATGAGATTAAAAAAGAAGTGTTTGTTGATATGAATGGGTTGATTGCACGGGATAAGTCGCTTAATACCCGTGATATCAATTCGAACCTGATTTTCAATATGCCACTTGATTTGCGTATAACTTTAGGGTGGAGTGCCAGAGATAAAAGCGTTGGTTTGGATGTATTTGATCCTTATCATCAAAATGCATATCGTGGTGAAAACGACAATGGAGCCAAACACATATATTCCGGTTGGGGCTGGGGTCCTGAAAGCTATATGATTAAAAAAGCTATCGAAGGAAACTACAAAATCAGGGCCTATGATTATCATGGTGATAGTCGTCAAGGAGTGGTTTTGCCGGTTTTTGCTTGGATTGATGTCTATACCCATTTCGGACAAAAAAATCAAAAACAGGAACGTATGTTGATTCGTATGGATGAAATTAAAAATCAAGAGATGGGAAGTGTTGATTTTAAAACAAAAAGTTGTTCAAAAGAAACGCCCATTTGGTATATAGATACTTGTACCTCTTGTGATGATACACGCAAATTGTTTGTATCTAAAAAACAATGCGATTTATGTCCCGGTAGAAAAATGTTTGGTGATTTTTGTATCCAAACGTGCACAGCGGATAAACCAATGCAAAGCTCTGTTGGAAATTGTTATGAATGTAATAATAACAAGGCTCTGAAATTATCTGAGGAAGAATGTAAAAAATGTCCAAATCGTGAAATGAAGTTCGGCTATTGTGTTTTAAATAATTATACTTGCCCTGACGATAAACCGCTTCGTGAAGGGGTTGTGACCTGTCAATCTTGCGATTATGAAAAATCTATGATTGTGTCGCCTGAAGATTGTGTCAAATGTCCGAACCGTGAAATGATTGGCAAGTTCTGCGCTTTAAAACAATGTCCTGCCGATAAACCGTTGCAAGGGAAAAACGGTATGTGTTATCGTTATGATTGCGATGCAGTATCTGCAGATATTATTAATCCCGATGATTGTGCTAAGTGTCCGAACCGAAAAATGCAGGGAAAATATTGTATCAGAAAATCCTGTTCTCCAAAGAATCCGATTGAAGGTAAAAATGGTGAATGTTACGCCTGTGATGCTATATTCTCTGTCACAACTGAAAAAACAGAATGTGACAAGTGTTCGAATAGAACATTATTCGGTAATCAGTGTAAATTAAATTGTTCGGGTAATAGACCGCTTCAAGACAAAACAGGGGACTGTTATTCTTGTGATGAAGATATCTCTGTGGAAACAACAAAGGAACAGTGTGCAATATGTCCAAATCGTGAATTTAACGAAGGAAAATGTGTTAAAAAAACTTGTTTCAGTGATAAGGATATTGAAGGGAAAGACGGTCGTTGTTATTCTTGTGATTACAAAGGGAGTGTTCATACATATAAGGAAGAATGTGCAAAATGTTCTAATCGTTATATGATGAAAGAATATTGTATAAAATCATGTGAAAAGGAAAATCAAATCCAAGATACAAATGGCCGGTGTTATGATTGCGATACAAGACGTTCTATCGATGTAGATGAAAAAACATGTAAAAAATGTCCAAATCGTGTCTATAAAGATAATTTGTGTGTTATCCCCTGTCCAAAAGACAGACCTATCAGGGATAAATGGGGAGAGTGTCATACGTGTGATGATGAAGATAGCATTCAAACAGATGCAATGGAATGCAAAAAATGTTCTAACCGTACGCAATTTGGTGAATATTGTAAAATGGCCTGTGATAAGTATGAACCAATGCAACGCGTTGAAGGTGATGGGCATTGTTATGATTGTGATGCTGAAGGTGGCTTAAGTATTCCGCAAGAAGAATGTAATAAGTGTCCAAATCGTGAAATGGTGAATGATTTGTGTTTTGAAAAGTGTCCGGATTATGCCCCATTGGTCGATGAAGAAGGTACCTGTTATACGTGTGATATGGATGAACATATTACACGTCGGGATTCATATATCCGGGCAGTGACGGAGTCTGTCGGGTATCACATAGGATCTGGTATTTCAATGCAAGCGGTTAAAACAAGTAAAGAAAATTGCTTAAAATGTCCTAATCGAATTTATCGGGATGGATATTGTATTAATAAAGCTCCTCAAGGTATTTTTATGGCGGATCTGAAAAGAGGACAATACTATGCCTGTTCGCTTGAAAGATCTTTAGACATTCCAAAAGAAGAATGCGATAAATGTTCTAATCGTGTCATGATAGGAAATGTTTGTGTTGTTAAGGATTGTCCTGAAAATACACCCATTCGATTATCAGAAGGGGAATGTTCTTCTTGCGAAAATGATACAATGTTATCCGTTTCAAAAGAACAATGTGATAGATGTCCGAATAGAATGATGCAGGGGCCCTTTTGCACATTAAAGGAATGCCCGACAGATACCCCAATGATTGGAAATAATGGTCGGTGTATCAGTTGCCAAACAGATATCTTATTGTCCATTTCACCAAAGGAATGTGCTAAATGTCCGAACCGTGAAATAAAGGGTAATTATTGTGTTTTGAAGTAGCTTTTTATGAAAAATACTAACATCGGTTTTGATGAAATCGAGGTTGGCTAAAGTAAAAAACAACCCATTAAAATCAACTCTTACCCCAGTGTGCCATTTTGGGCAATACACGAGTTTTGCAGGGGTATTCTAAAAAACTCTCTCTAAAAGGCGCTTTTTTATTATAAATTGACTCTATCAGTAGTAACAAGTCAAAATAAATATTTAAATTATCCCACCTCTATTGATTTTAATTTTTGAGGGGTATACCATATACATATCAATTTATGGATATACAATGAAAGGAAAAAATCGTGAAATACACAAAAACAACTTTACGGGAATTATCTCATAAATATGCCACCGTCTTAAAAAAATGTGCTTTATTGAATATGGGGATTTTATTGGTTTCTACATCAGTGTCCGCTTCAACGTCAATCCCTTCAACACCTTCCGCCATTTCAATAGATGGAACAACTGTCAGCGGAACATATGCCGACCAAATAACCAATGATAATGGTCAGTTATCATTAACGGATGAAAACCTCTTAGGTTTTACCGGCGATATTACTGTACAAAAAGCCGATTTAACCATTAAAGATAGCGAACTGACTGCAGGCGGAAAACATAACGTTACATTTAAAAATGCCACTGTAGCCATTACAGAGTCTGATTTAGAAACAAATGGTGATATAACAATCACAAATGCCAATTTAAAAGTTTCATGCATTGATTGTTACAGTGTGGAAGAAGGGGAAGAAGATTTTTCGCATATGGTAATGGGCGAAAATGTCACCATTAAAAACAGCAATATTATTTTAGGAGATACCTCAAGATTATCCGAAACACAAAAAGATTATGCCTATTTAGGCGGTAATGCCGATTTTATTATCGGGGATAACGAAAAAGACACAATAGATACAACCGTTACCTTAAATGGTCATTCCGTGTTGGCTTATGAAGGCACGATTGCCGACAATGGCAGTGGTAGTGTTCAAATTTATAACACCCACCTAACATTAAATAATAATTCCTCTTTGTTATTAGGAACACCACCCGATGATGCAGATGAAACAGAGTCAGAACAAGAAAGTGGTAATGCCGGTATCCAAACACTGTCCAGCACTTCAGACGAAACAACGCCAACCGTCAGCGCACCACTTACCATTAAAAATTCAATAATTGATTTAAATGGTGATTCAAAAGTAGAATTTTTGGTTTCAAATGCCGATAACACAACTATTTCCAAGACAACAATCAATATGAATCAACAAGATGACAGCACCGCTTCCGCTTCAATGACATTAAATGATGTTACTATTGAAAACAATTCCGTCATCAATATGGCATCTGGCAGTTCTATTACTGCCAAAAATGTTACATTAGATGGGTCTTCAATCCACATGAAAGATAATTCTATTTTAAATGTGTATGATGTTATATACAAGGACGGTTTAATCAGTGTTGATGGAGATAACGCAAAAATTATGCTGAATAAAAAAACAGATGTGGCCGATGGTGAATCTACCGTTAACACTTTAACATTACAGGGTACATTACCTGGCGGCACAACGATTAATACGTCCATCTTATCAGATGATGTTGGTAATATTGTTAATTTCTTAGGCAATGTTACTTTTGCCGGCCTGTTTGACCCGGCCACAGCCAATGTTGGTGACGGAACAACAGAAACCGTTTTAACGAAAAATGCCTATGATGACGCAATTACATATAATTTAAATGCCAAAGGGACATTAAAATATACAGATGATAAGTATTTATATGATGATACAAAACATACCGGCACATATGCCAAAAACTCAGTTGTATTTAAAGGTGGGACTTTGGATTTACGAAATAACACGGCAACGGCTATTAAATTGGCTTCTATGGCATTAGAATCCGATTCAAATATCTTTGTTGATGCCGATTTGGCAAATAAAACCATGGATACAGTGTCTGCCGATAATGTTACGGGAAATGCTAAATTAAATGTGGCAGGTATTAACTTACTGTCTGATGCGACAGAAAACAAAACAACCATTAACTTTGCAGATGATACGTTAAAAGGGCAAGTCGCTTACACAGGTGAACAAGAATTAACCGCTTTATCCCCTGTTTATAAATACACAGTTGCCTATGATGACCAAACGGGTGATTTTGAATTCACACGCCAAGGCGGAACAGGACAATCCAGTGCCGCCTATAACCCGGCCGTTTATTCAACCTCAACCGTTGGACAAAGTATCGGCTTATTGCAATCCGCCATTTCCGGTGTTGCCTTTAACGAAATGGGTGGAAGCGGTATCGGTCGTTCCGGTGGTGATACCCCGACAATGGCTAATGCTTGGGTAAAAATGGTTGGATTTGATGATAATGTAGATTTTGATTCTTTCCAAACGGTTGAGGCTGATACGACTTCGGTTTTAGCCGGTGTCAATACAGCCGTTATCAAAGCCGGTTCCATTGATACTCAATATGGTTTATATGCCGGATACTTGAATGGGAAACAAGAATACGAAGGCAATGAAATTGATCAAGATGGTGGCTACATCGGTTTGACATCCTCAGTACAAAAAGGAAATCTCTTTGCTCAAGGAACCTTAAACGGCGGTTTTGTTCATAATAAAGCATCTCATTCTTTCGGTGCCGATAAGTACAACTCTTTCTTCAGTGGTGTTGGGTTAAAAACGGGATATAACTGGACAATCGGAGGCGCTCAAATTACTCCCAGCATTTATGGTGGGTATACCTTTGTTCGCACGGAAGATTACACATCTAAATCCGGTGCCAAAATTGAAAATGACCATTTGAAAGTTTGGGAATTAACACCTGCATTAAAAGTCAGCAAAGACTTTAATGATGGTTGGAATGGATTTGCCCAAGTCAAATACACCTTTGTTGGAGACAACAAAGCCGATGTTTCGGCCAACGATATCGTTTTACCGAATATCAGCTTAAAAGACTATGTTGAATACGGTATCGGCGCCTCCAGAGGGTTATCAGACGATTGGACAGCTTCCTTTACTTTGAACCGTCGTGATGGCGGTCGCCAAGGTTGGAACGGATCGGTCAGTTTAGAATATAATTTCTAAATTCTGATATATCTTATTCCCTTCTTGATTTGCGTCAAGAAGGGAATATTTTTTTTGCGTAGTGGCTGGAGAAGTCTGGTAATACACGGAATGATTTTAATATTGAAACCATTTAAAAATAATGCTAAAGTTTAACACAAAGGAGTTTAAAAATGGCATATGAAGTAAAAAAAGTTTCTGTTGTTTGTGTTATTGAAAAAGATGGAAAGTATCTTTTTTTAAAAAGAAGCAACACGGGAAAAGGTGATGGTTTTTATATGTTGCCAGGAGGACATGTGGAAGCAGGGGAATCTGTTTTGCATGCTGCAGTTAGAGAGTTAAAAGAAGAATTGGGAATTGATGTAAAAGAATCTGATTTAGAGTTTAAGCTTGTTGAACCAATTAAAACATATATCACATTTTTCTTTCGTGTTAAAAAATTTGATGGGATACTTCAAAATATGGAACCAGAAAAACATGGAGAAATGGTTTATTTGCCTATAGATGCGAAAGACATTCATCCTTTTTCCAAGCGGGAGTTAGAGTTAATAAAAAATGGTGTTTCTTTTTTGCCAAATGATGATGTGGATTTATCATCTTAAATGCATTATGCTTGCTTATTAAAGGAATAACATATTCTGTTTGTTACTCAAATTCCCTTAGTTTAGTCAACAAAAAAACCTCCATAAGGGAGGTTCTTTTATTGGCTGGAGAAGTTTGGTAATACACGGACTAATCTTCATTCTCCATAGATATTTTTTCCACATTTGTCATGCTTATTTCATTTAGCAATAAAATAATGTTTAAAAGCTCCGCCATATTTTCATAAAATTTCAGAAATAACCGTTCATCCAGAAAAGAATATTCTATCTTCAAAAATTGAAAAAATTTTACATCAGTATGCATAGCAAGCAACACCTTATTTTCAAAAAAAGAAACATCAATTCTAGGAGTATTAAATTGTTTTTTTAATCTATTAAGGAACATTAACAAACAAATTAAATTTTCTTTATCCTCTAAATCCGGTTGCGTTGAAAAAATTTTAAAATAATGATTAAAAGAATCATCCTCTAAACTCAGTTGATAAAAATCACCTTCCAATATTTGGGGTGCCTCCATATTACAAATGCTAGAGTTTTGAAGCATATGATAAAACATATTTTGTTGATTTAAAATAAGAGTATGTTTTTCAAAACTTTTATTTAACTCACAGTAAATAAATATTCCTTTAAAATGGCATTGATAACAATATCGATATTTGCGCAAGCATTGCGGAGTTATAGAACTCCATCTAGGTCCCATCTTATTAATAATAACACTTTCTTGCACCAAACAATTCATCGCTTCATGTTTAAAACAAAAACCAAAAGGGGTTCTAACATGATCAGCATATCGAAATAATCCACTTTTTAATATTATATCCTTTGTAATAAATGAATTAGTTACCACGCCTTCTTTAAAAAAATTAAAAATAAGTGGAATAATTTCAAAGTGAACCCTTTTAAGAAATAAATTGACTTTAAAGCGATAGATTACATAAGGAATAACGCCCAAAAAAACAGCGAAAAATAAAAAAATGCCATTATCATAAACAGCTATAAGCTTAAAAGATAACAGTGTTAATATGAATGTTAACAAAAAACAGATTTTTTTTATTTTCTTACCTAAAGAAATATACAGTTTTCTTTGAGTTTCCAAAGGCTCAAAAATGGAAAATTTTGATTTTATAAAAGACAAAAAACGCTCGTTTTTTTCAAAATTATTTTGCATTAAATATTATCTCCAAATTTCATATTTTTATACATACAATTATAATGCTTTGAAAAAATAAAATCAAATAAAATTGTAGTTTTTTCAAAAAGATGTATTTCATAACATCAATATCACCTAATTAAAAGTTTGAAGTATTTCTTTTTGTGTTTTAAAAATGCTAACCTTGATTTTCAAAAAATCGAAGTCAGAACTTCATTAGGAAACATCAATATTAGTTAATCGCAAAGAGGATTTATATAATGAACCTTAATATACGTTTAAGTAAAAATTAAAATTTGATCAAATACAAATTCCCTCCTTGAGGACAAGTTTAAATAGTTCTTTAAATTTTTTGAAAGGAGGGAGTTTAAACATAAATTTGAATAAGTCATTACCATTTGATGAAAACATTATGATATTCTATCGCTATTTAAAAAATCACCAATAGAATCATCCATAAATTCATAAAACAATTTTTGTTGATTATAATAATCCGAATGATATACAGATTCTAAACGGCATAAAATGGATTTTCTAGTTCGGGATAAAATTAATAACGTTCCCAAATCATTTGAGCAATGATATTCCACATTCATGCGATAAAAATCAATTAGTTTTTTAATATTTTTTCGAGAAAAGCCTTTCTTTTTTTGGGGAGCATAAATAACCATAACCTTATTCTTGTCATTAAAAACATTAATCACCCCAACAAAAAAATCTTTTTCTTTACAATAAAAAACCTTATTTCTTTTTGACAATGGTTCACAAAATATTTGAAACCGACGAAAAAAAAGATTATTCATTTTAAAAAAATGAGCAGGTTTCAACGGCATGCATCTGCTTGTTATTATATCGCCTAATTTAAAAGGCAAACAAAACGTAATCAAGATAAAAAGACAATTGCTTTTACAAAAGTGTTAAAGGGAAGGAATACTAATGCAATTATTGTCAACAAACCATAAAGCTGATTTAAATCTTTTTTTCGTTTAAATTTTTTTTCTGATATCATTGGCATTTTTAGCTCCATTTATTAGACGATAATGTTTTTTGACGTGCCTCATTTGAAAAGGCATACTTCCTTGTTTTTAGAAGGAGTTGACGCCCCTGTTCCGATCTGGTATATATTAATTGACACTTACCTATTTTTTGTTCCCATTTCTTTTTAAAATAAAGAACATATCTTTTTTGAACGGCAATAATACTTGGAATTGTGTGATAATCTTTTTGCGAAAAGTAAGGTATAGATAATCCCTTACGCACTAAAATATATCTAGGGTTTTCAATCGGATTCAAAAATTCCTGAAGGGATTTTAATAACAAGTTTAATTCAGCCGGCAATAATCCTTCAACAGAGCAAAAAACCTGACCGTTCAGTTGTTTTTTTACCAAAACAGCTGTATTATCCAACGGTGTTTGAATATCCCCCATCCAATACAATGTTTCCATAATGATTTGAATAACGGATTTTAACGAACCGACAACCGAACCGTTTCGGATAAATTTAAATAAAGACCTGCCCATAAAATACAACATAAAAGCACCCGTTAATGGCATAGAATACATCGGGTTAACACGATTTAAGATTGAATAAAGTTCAAAACTGATACCGGCATAAAAAGCCATTAAAAATGTAAAACTGCCCTTATAAACAAAAGTTCTTGTATAATTGGGGGGTGTGTCCATACCGACACGCATGCGACCTCCATTACCACCCAAATAAAGCGATTTTTGCCATGCTTCTTTAATGACATTCCGATTACCTGATAAGGCCAATGTGTTTTGATTTATCGAATCAATGTTTTTTTCATCAATCAAATCCAAATTCAATCGTGCTAAACCGTTTTGAATTTGATAAGGCTCTTGAACGGTAGGGGCCTCATATCCCTGAAAGCGCCTTTCAATTTGTCTTAAATCATATCCATAATCGTTTTTAATATTTGAAAAGTTGCCTTGATTAAAGATATTTAAATCCCATAGATTTAACTTTTTAAATGAAACCAAGTGCCAAATATTGGATATTTTATCAGGATTATTTTTATCTTTTCTGATAGCACGTCCCCGCATTTGATTAGAAGACACATATGAGGCAATCGTGCTGGACAAAATCAACGAATTAATTGAAGGGGCATCCCAACCTTCACCCAGCAAAGCCTGTGTTCCAATAACAATGTTAAAAACACCTTGATTAAACAAATCCGTGATAATTTTAACAATTTTTGATTTGCCGGAAACGGAAAAACTAACCTTCAAATAATCCGCATTATGTTTAAACGCGCTAAATTTTAAATCATTAATGTGCAATTTTTCCCGTTGCATTTGTTTTAAAACATCCTGTTTTTTATCTTTAGGAATCACAATCAATGTACCGGTTAAAATAGCCATCGGAATTTTGGAAAATTTTTGGGATAGTTTTAAAAAGATTGGTACAACTCCTAAAGAATTTGCAATTTCGGCTGACATTTCTTCACGAATATAATCGGCCAAAACAACCATACGTAAATCTGTTTTTAGGCTATTGTATTCACTGTTTGTAATATCTACAATAGAGTCCAATTTACCCACCGAAGAAGCAACTTCTTTTTGTAAGGTTGGATTAGAAGAAATACAAACTTTTTTCCTAAAAATAATACTGGATTTATGGGCTTTTGTTTCCAATTCTTTAATATCTTTTTCCAACGGGGCCCAAAACGAACGATAAGCATAAAACAACCCGTTTAAAAATGTTTCTGCCCAACCTTCATCAAAGGCAGGTAAATCTTTTTCAGACATATCAAATAGTTTTAAGAATGGTTTCGGAACAATTTTGTTCGTTGCGTGTAAGTAGGCAGCAATACTAATAAAGAAATCAGGATTATCGTATATTTGTTCTATATATTTTTTGGGGTTATCAAAAATATCCAACCCCAAGAAATGGTCCCCGATTATAGTCTCATTCATCAAATAATCCATGAATGAATGAACCTTATCTTCAAATTCTTGAATTTTTTGGCTTTCGTTTTGCCGTAAGTTTGAAAAATAAATAAAATCCTGATGTGGACACAAATCACCGTTTTTAACAAGTTCCGGTATAGAAATTAAATCATCAATCGGACCGCATAACTGCTCATACCTTTTCCATTCGTTATAGGTGACATCATAGGGCGGTGTTGCCGTTAAAGACAAGGTTTGTTTTGGTGATAATTTTTCCATCAAGACATCCAAGGCTTTCCACCACTCATTACGTAAATGATGCGCTTCATCAAAGCAAAGTAATGATACCTTTTGTTTTTTTAATTTTTTGACAATCTCATCCGCAAGCGAATTAACAATTTTTCCGGATGAAGTTATATATTCTTCGTCGGGTAATTCTTTTTTATTTGAAAAAACAGACCATAAAGACTGATATGTTGTAATTGTAATTTGTTTCGGATTTTTTATGTCCAGCGAGATTATATCACGTTCCGTATTATCCATAAAGGATTCAATAATTCGTTCTTTCCATTGGTTACGAATAGTTAAAGTTGGGGCAAAAATCAAAACAGGTTTCTTCAAACGGACAATCACTTCAATCCCCAAGATTGTTTTACCGGCACCGGGGGCGGCTAC
>JAZKXP010000069.1:0-22670 GCA_045611665.1 Alphaproteobacteria bacterium
GGTAACTGCCAGTTCTTTCATAATCCTAACACTCCTTATTCAATACTCCTTTTTATAACACCTCTCAACAGAGGTGTTTTTTTATACACAAAGGTATTATCAACAGAAGTGGGGGTATAAGGACTTAAAAGCCGAATAAAAAAGATCTTCTATTTATATTACCATCTCCTAGCCCATGGGGAGTTTTATATGCAAAAAAACAAGCAAATAGGAATTAAAATGCCCTTTTTTTAGGGACTTTGTACTCTTGAACGATAGCTTCTAGATAACTGAAAAAATATACTCAACACAAAAATACTGAATAGATAGAGGATGGCTGCTTTGTATTTTTTATACATTTTATCCTCTCAGCACATTTTTGCAGTCTGAAAACGGTTGGCTTATCCGATGGTTTTGGGAATAAAATAAACTCCTCCCGAAATATTGGGAGGAGTTCTGAGTTGATAAAGGGTAGGGAATTAATATCCCATGCCACCCATACCGCCCATACCACCAGGCATATCACCATGTCCGTGGCAAGCGCATTTATCTTCCGGTTTATCGGCGACCATCGCTTCGGTTGTAATTAATAAACTACCGACAGAGGCGGCATTTTCCAAAGCGGTGCGAACCACTTTAGTCGGGTCAATAATACCGGCGGCAAACATATTTGTATATTCACCTTTGCGGGCATCATACCCTTCTGCAACTTCGTATTTTTCCAATAATTTACCAACAACAACGGAACCGTCAACAGCGGCATTGGCTGTAATTTGACGAATCGGAGCTTGCAAGGCTTTGCGGATAATATCCACACCAACGCGCTGATCGTCATTGGCTGGGTGTACGTTGTCTAAAGCTTTAGTGGCATAAAGCAAAGCGACACCGCCACCGGCGATAATGCCTTCCTTAACGGCGGCACGAGTGGCGTGTAAAGCGTCATCCACACGGTCTTTTTTCTCTTTTACTTCTACTTCGGTAGAGCCACCCACTTTGATAACGGCAACACCACCGGCCAATTTTGCCAAGCGTTCTTGTAATTTTTCACGATCATAATCGCTGGATGTTTCTTCAATTTGCATTTTGATTTGAGCAACACGGGCGGAGATGTTTTCTTTAGCGCCGGCGCCATCAACGATTGTTGTTTCATCTTTTGTAATTGTAACGGATTTGGCAGTTCCGAGTGTCGCCAAAGTCACGTCTTCTAATTTCATGCCTAAATCGGCGGAAACAACTTGACCGTTTGTCAAAATAGCAATGTCTTCCAAGATGGCTTTACGACGATCACCAAATCCCGGAGCTTTTACGGCAGCGATTTTTAATCCGCCACGCAATTTATTCACAACCAAAGTGGCCAAAGCTTCGCCTTCAATATCTTCGGCAATAATCAATAACGGGCGACCAGTTTGAATAACGGCCTCTAAAACCGGCACTAAAGATTGTAAATTGCTGAGTTTGGAATCGTTGATTAAGATGTATGGATTATCCAATTCCACCGTCATTTTTTCGGCATTCGTAATGAAGTACGGAGAAAGATAGCCACGATCAAATTGCATACCTTCCACAACTTCTAATTCCGTATCCATACCCTTGGCATCTTCAACGGTAATAACACCTTCATTGCCGACTTTATCCATAGCCTTAGCAATATAATCACCGATTGTTGTGTCACCATTGGCAGAAATCGTACCGATTTGAGCGATTTCTTCGGAAGTAGATACTTTTTTGGAACGAGATTTCAAATCTTCAACGACGGCGCTGACAGCCATATCAATACCACGTTTCAAATCCATTGGGTTCATACCGGCGGCAACAGCTTTACATCCTTCACGAATAATGCTTTGAGCTAAAACCGTAGCTGTTGTTGTACCATCACCGGCAATATCGGCAGATTTTGAGGCCACTTCCTTGACCATTTGAGCGCCCATGTTTTCAAATTTATCGGCCAGTTCAATTTCTTTGGCAACGGATACACCGTCTTTGGTGATACGAGGAGCTCCATAAGATTTGCCTAAAACAACGTTGCGACCTTTCGGACCCAAAGTGACCTTTACTGTGTTGGCCAACATATCCACGCCACGCAACATTTTTTCACGGGCTTCTGTACCATATTTAATCTCTTTTGCACTCATAATTTTTTCCTTTCTTAAAAAACTATTCTAAAACACCTAAAACATCTGTTTCTTTTAAAATCAGCAAATCTTCACCAGCAACCTTGATTTCAGTACCACTCCATTTGCCGAACAAAACTTTGTCGCCTTCTTTTAACATCATCGGAATAACGTTGCCTTTTTCATCTCTGGCGCCAGTACCAACGGCCACAACAATCCCTTGCGACGGTTTTTCTTTGGCTGTATCCGGAATAATGATACCACCAGCTGTTCTGTTTTCTTCTTCCGTACGTTTAATAACAACTCTGTCTAATAAAGGTCTGAATTTCATACTGTCCTCTCTTTTTATTTTTCGTTTACAAAACCTATCTGATTTTTATGTAATCAGTTATATACCATCACATAGTATGTATTGTGTCATTTGTCAAGATAAAACAGGACTTTTTAATAAAAAAAAGAGGGTATATGGCAATATCCCTCTTTTATAGTACAGAACAAAAGATTACTGTGATGAAGAAGTATAATATTCACAAATTTCTCTTAATAACTCCTCATCCTCTCGTAACTGTTCTTGAGTGTAAACGATATGATCTTGTTCGTATTCCACACCATTTTCGGCCAAACTGCTTAATAACAAGGCACGGCAATCTCCGAAATTCATTTGATCGGTGTATTCGATATGTACGCGCCAAATACCGTTAGGATCTTGATAAACTCCGACTTCGGCATTCAAAGGTGTAATAAAACGATACGGATCGTCTTCTTTGAATTTAACATCGGAAATGACATGTTTAACCGGAATAAATGTGTTGCCGGCCGTATCAGTTTTTAACTCGCTGGCTGCGATGTTGTTTAATTGTATTGTCTTTGAACCGGCCAATACCGTAGATATTTGATTTAATGTTTGGGCAACACGATACCGATAAATGATATAATCAAATCCGTATAATACGATAATGGATAAAAACCCCATGAGTGCTAAGACACATAGCATTTCTACCATAGAACGTCCAGATTCCGTTGATTTTTGATAAAACATGACACCCTCCTTATCCCACTTATAAATAATAGTATATCATGAATTTAATTTGTGTCAAGTCATTGTATTTTTAGGATGTGTTTAAAAAATGTTAACAAAAATAAAAAAGTGTGTTAGAATGAACATTACTTAAGAAACAGGAGGGAAAGCATGTCAGAAAATAAAAATGAATTAGAATATATTTCATCAGATAATGGCAATCTCGATACTGTGGCATATGGGCAAACAGTAGATTTGGAATTGCTGAACGAAAAGTGGGTCGCCGAAAAAAAGCAGATGCCTTAGTGCAAGGCGCCGCTATAAAGCGTCAATATAACACAATGAAACGATTGTCTTATTGGTTGTCTGCTTTGGGGGTTATGGCGACAACATTAGCGGGATATTCGGTACATAAGCAGGTAAAACAAGCCGAAGAGTATGATACGTTATTGCAACAAACGGTATCGGCGTTGCCTGTGTCGCATTTGCAAAATGCCCGATCTGTTTATGCCAATTCCATTATTCAACAAATGAATAAAAATCCTCAAATGGGGGTAGTGGAGGCTACAGAAACGGCATTATCTCAGGTTAATTCCCAATTGCCGGCTGTCAGTCGTATTGTTGCGCAAGATGTGATGGCTTTGGCGGAAGCCTATGAAGATATGGGAGTACCTAAGCAAAATTATTTCAATGTTATGGTTGGGTATTCTAAAGATACATCCGGAGTATATGCGCAACGTTTATCCTCTCCTGAATTGGTTAAGGATAGGGTCTTATATCATTTACAAAATTCTTACACGCGGTAGATATAGATTGAGTGGAATAAGGAGGGGGCAATCCCTCCTTAAATTATTTTTTTCTTGCTCTGACTTTATGACCTATGCTAAAGTTAAATAAAAAAAGGAGAGAATATGAAAAAATTAATCCCTATGGCGATATGTTATGATTTTGACGGAACATTGGCCTTCGGTAATATGCAAGAGCATGGCTTTGTGAGTAAATTACAAATGACGCCGGCTGAGTTTTGGCAACTATCAAATGAGTATGCTCGTCAGCAAAATGCAGATCAAATTTTGGCGTATATGAAAATGATGCGGGATTGTTCTTTTGAAAAGGGGTTACCTTTTACACGTTCGGAATTTCAAGAGTACGGATCAACGGTTCCATTGTTCCCCGGTGTGGATACGTGGTTTAAACGTATTAATGCGTATGCTGCTTCTAAAGGAGTCAAGTTGGAACATTATATCATTTCTTCCGGTCTTAAAGAAATGATTGAAGGTACCGAAATTGCGCCATACTTTAAGCAAATTTATGCCTCTACCTTTATGTATGATGAAAAAGGGGAAGCCGTCTGGCCGGCAGTGGCACTCAATTACACGGCTAAAACGCAATTTTTATTCCGTATTAATAAAGGGTGTTACGATATTAATGATAATGAAACGATTAATATGTCTATGCCCGAAGAGGATAAACCCGTTCCGTTTTCTCACTTTGTGTATGTCGGGGATGGAGATACCGACGTCCCGTGTATGAAAATGGTTAAAATTTTGGGTGGTCATACGGTAGCAGTGTATCAACCTAAAAAAACGGGGGCCTCTCAAAAGGCTAAACGTCTTGTAAAGGAAAAAAGGGCGGATATAGCGGTGCCGGCTGATTATAATGATGGGGCGCAAATGGATGTTTTTATGCGGGCGATTGTGGATAAGGTGGCTGCTTCTGCTCGGGTTGTACGCTTAATCAAGCCCAAAAAAGCAAGCAAAATCAAAACAAAATAGTGATTATTTTTTTAAAAAGGTTCTATAGGTAATAACCTGTTCCGGTTTCAATCGTTTACTATCGGTTAAAAAGGGTTGGTATTTGTCACCGGGACGACGCACATATACCAATACATCGGAGCTGTGTAAAGAATAAAATAACGAACTGCTGAAACCGGCGGTTAGGGTGGGTTTTAACCCCGCTAAAATAAAGACTTCAAACGGAACTTGAGCCGGCACCTCAATCATGTCGGGAAAAGCTGCCCGAATTTGTTCTAAACCGGTGGCAGCCGAATAGGATGGATGTGGCTTATAAAACCATATGTAAGATTTTGGATTTTTGAGATATTTTGATGTACCGTTATGTAAAGATTTTAATAAATGTTCTTCGGCATCTAAGCGTTCTTTTTTACCGAAATGATAGCCCAATACAAACATAAACGTTCTTTTACCACGCATTAATTTTTTATATTTTTGGTAATCAAATCCACTTAAACGATAGATGATTTCTTTTTGTGTATTGGATAACTTTTTGCGTAGGATATCAAAATTAATCGATCGTATATCGGCATCTTTTAGCGTTTCGGACAATTTTTTTAAATGAGGGACGGTATTCAGTTCATCTGCACCCCAAAAATGATAGGTTACGGGATAATGGTATCTCAGGCCAAATGAATGCCACGCTTGCCATTGCATGGTGTTATCCGATAAGGCTGTCTGAGTTTGTTGCGCCAAATCGGTGGCATAGAGATTTTCATTTTCACAAAAGGATTGTGTCCACTTAAATAATTCACCGTATCCGTCTTCGTATAGATGAATCTGTTTTATTTTTTCTTTAGATAAGGCCTCTAGAAACGGTTTAAGCACAACGGGAATGTGGGCAAAATTTGTGTGAAGTTCAAAGACGGCTTCCGGATTGTTTGAGGCTTCTTCAAGAACGGCAGATAGCATTTGACGCGTTCCGTTAGAATACATTCCCTCTTTCGCCGGTAAATCCACTTCCCGCGTATTGTAGGTCGTCAAGTCCAGTGTTTCTTTACGATTGGGAAATCGGTGCCATGCAATTAATTTTCTGTCTGTTTTTGGTAATTGTGCGTATTCAATCATGTGTGAAAGAGCGGGATTTGTGGCATATGCCTCCAAAAACACATGAATAACCGGTTGGGGAAATAAAAAATGACGCATTGTCGGTATATGATATAATCCGAACCCAATAACCGCATTTAGCAAAAATGTTAAAATATATTTCATGGCTGTGTGTTGTTTAAAAATGGGTGCAAATCAATTGTTTGATTCTTTCTGATATTTCCTTCTCGTACTAAAGCGGTTAAATAATGGTCCGGCAGTGCCGATAACGGAGAGGTTAAATAGATGGGCCGTTTAATATACAGCAAAATATCTTTGGGGTGTAGTGAGAAAAATAACGAACTGCTGAATCCGGCCGTGAAAGAGGGTTTTAGTCCGGCCAAGATGAGAACCTCAAATGGAACCTGAGCGGGAATTTCAATCATGTCCGGAAACCGATGTTCGAATTTTTCTTTGTCAACTTTAGCATTCCATGACGGATGGGCTTTGTAGAACCAAATATAATTTTTGCCATCATCAAAAGGAAAATCCTCTAATTGATTTGTTTTTAATTTATGCAAAATGGTTTGTTCGGCATTGATATAGTTTTGATTGTTAAAATGGTATCCCATGACAAAAACAATTGTTTTCTTATCTTTTATCAGAGGCTTAAATTTATTGTAATCAAAACCGCTGAGCCGATAAATTACCTGTTTTTGTTCTGTCGTTAGGGTATTGGCTAAGATATCAAAATTAATTTCACGCAAATTAGCATCTTTAATTCCTAAAAACATTTTTTGAAATCTCTTATCTTGTTTGATTTTACTGGCATTCAAAAAATGATATGAAACAAGATAGTGATATCTTAATCCGAATACATGGGCAATTTTCCAAGGGTTATCTGTATCCGGATTGAGTAAATTTAACGTTTCTTGTTTCAAGTTGGGTTTGTAAAAAGTTTTTGCTTTTAAGATTTTATCCGTCCATTTAAAGAGATCGCCATATCCGTCTTCATATAAATGAATGTGGCTGATGCGATTTTTAGGGAACATATTTAGCAAGGGTTTTAGAGTACTTTGAACCTTATCAAAGCTGGTATGGAATACCAATGTTGAGAATGGATTTTCATCGGCTATTTGTTGCACGACTTGAGAAAACGCCTGTAATTTTTCCTCAATGTTCCCTTCTTGTTGAGGTAAGTCTACCTCAACCGTATTATACTCAGCTAAATTGATGATATTTTTGCGATTGGGAAACCGATGCCATGCAATAATTTTTTTTGTCTCTTTCGGTAATTTTGAAAATTCGATTATTTGAGAAAATGCCGGCGCCGTTGCAAACCCTTCAAAAAATACATGAATTTGTGGTTTTTTTATGGGAAGCAGATAGTATATGTTCCAAAAGTAAGGAACCGACAATCCGATAAAAAAAACAATCAGTAGAGCAATGATACCTTTTTTCATGAGCGTTAGTATAATATGTTCGTTTTTGTGTGGCAACATATTTTTAAATTTTACTGGACTTTTTTTTTAAAAAAGTGTAAAATACGCAAAATTTTAAAATTTAACACCAAACTAAAGGAAAAAATCATGCAAGAAAACATTCGTAATATTGCCATTATTGCCCACGTTGACCACGGTAAAACAACATTTGTGGATGCCTTTTTAAAACAAAGTGGTGTCTATCGTGATAACCAAGCCATTACAACCTGCGCAATGGATTCGGGTGATTTGGAACGCGAACGTGGTATTACGATTTTTGCAAAATGTACATCCGTAGAATGGAATGGAACGCGTATCAATATCGTTGATACACCGGGACACGCCGATTTTGGTGGTGAAGTGGAACGTATTTTGTCTATGGTAGATGGTGTTATTGTATTGGTAGATGCTGCTGAAGGTCCGCTTCCTCAAACAAAATTTGTGGTGGGTAAAGCGTTAAAATTGGGGCTTCGTCCAATTGTTGTAATTAATAAAATTGACCGTTCTGATGCTCGTCCGGTTGAAGTACATAATGAAATTTTTGATTTATTTGCCAATTTGGGCGCCACAGATGAACAACTTGATTTCCCGACATTGTTTGCCAGTGGTCGTGAAGGGTGGGCTGTTCATGATTTAGCTGATGAACGTAAAGATATTTCCCCACTTGTTAATAAAATCATTGAACATGTGCCGGCTCCGAAATGTGATGAAAATGCACCATTCAGCATGCTTGTAACAACATTAGAGGCTGATCCATTTGTTGGTCGTATTTTAACTGGCCGTATTTTATCTGGCAGCATTAAAACAAACCAAATGATTAAGGCTTTAAGCCGTGATGGTCAAACGGTTGAAACGGCTCGTGCTTCAAAAATTTTGGCATTCCGTGGTTTGAAACGTCAACCGATTGATGAAGGCTTTGCTGGAGATATCGTAAGTATTGCAGGCTTTACAAAGGCAACGGTGGCCGATACACTGTGTGACCAATCGGTGACTGAAGCTTTGCCAGCTCTACCGATTGATCCGCCAACATTGGCTATGACATTTTCTATTAATACATCGCCACTCGCTGGTACAGAAGGGGATAAAGTGACTTCTCGTATGATTTGGGATCGTTTGGAAAAAGAAGCTGAAGGCAATATCGCCTTGAAAATTTCCAGAACAGATACAACGGATGCTTTTGAAGTGGCCGGTCGTGGTGAATTGCAATTAGGTATTTTAATTGAAACAATGCGCCGTGAAGGGTATGAATTGTCCGTTTCTCGTCCTCGTGTGGTATTCCATACGGATGAAAACGGTCAAAAAATGGAACCGATTGAAGAAGTAACCGTGGACGTAGATGATGAATACACCGGCGTTGTGGTTGAAAAGCTCAGCCTTCGTAAAGCCGAAATGACCGAAATGGTCCCATCTGGCGGCGGTAAAACACGTTTGATGTTCTTGGCTCCGTCTCGTGGACTTATCGGATATCAAAGTGAATTTTTAACAGATACATGCGGAACCGGTGTTTTGAACCGTATTTTTCACAGCTATGCCCCCTATAAAGGTGTGATTACAGGTCGCAGAAATGGAGTACTCATTTCTACAGAAGCCGGTAAATCAGTGGCTTATGCCTTGTGGAATATCCAAGAGCGAGGTCCGTTATTTATTCCGGCCGGTGTGTCTGTTTATGCAGGTATGATTATCGGTGCCAATGCGAAACCGGGCGATATTGAAGTCAACCCGATTAAGGGTAAAAAGCTGACCAATATGCGTGCCGCGGGTAAAGATGATGCTGTTGCATTGGTGCCACCAATTCAAATGTCTTTGGAAACGGCTTTGGCCTATATTGAAGATGATGAACTCGTTGAAGTAACACCGAAAAACATTCGTTTGCGTAAAAAATTGCTGGATTCTAACGATAGACGTAAGTTTGAACGCAGAAAAGACGTGTAAAAAGTGAATAAAATAAAAAAACGGAATCGTTAAAGCGGTTCCGTTTTTTGGGTATTAGTGACAAATAGCGAACATTTGTGTATGACGATGACCACCATTATGTACAGATTGCTGAAAAATTCTGCTTCGTCCATCATCTTCAAGGTATATATAATTTGCCTGAATACAGAATGGGTAACATTCTGTATTCCATGGGTTTCCTTCATATGTCGTTTTATTTGAAGTCCATACTGGTTCAGATACTAAAACACGTAAGGATGATGCAAGTGGAGTTTGTGTATAATAATTGCCGGTTCCCCCATCCCAATCAGTAGCAAGCTCATCAACACTTAATAGTTTGATATTTTTCCCCAATGCTTTACAAGCTGCATCCGCATCCCACCATGATATAACAGATTTAGATACATAGTAAGTATCTGACCCTATATTATGTCGTGTGAACATTGAGCTGGTTTTTATACATGCACCGACTTCATTTTCAGAAAATGCACTGCGTGCATTCGTATTAGGACTAGCACAGTAATATCCTGTATTGCACTTATTTGTATCATATGTACATCCTTTAGCAATGCATTCACCGCCAGCGCATTGACCAAGAGTTCCATTATCAAGCGTGCAAGATGATGTGTCATTGTTTACATTATGTGTACAAAATCCATTTGTGCAGATGGAGCAGGTTCCTGTATAACCTATATTGCATTCATCAGGTGATAGACAAGTTTTATCAAAGATGCGTGCTGTTCCTTCGGGTCTATTCCCGTCAAAACACCACCCATTATCGCAGTATTTATCCGTACCGCAATCTGTATCCGTTTTACATTCATCTCCAAATGGTGAGGTAGAGGCGGAAGCAGAAGCAAAATAAAACTCCATCGTATTGCTGTCCGATTCATCACACGGGTCTTCTTCGGTGATATGTTCATCATCATTTACATAAACCGAGGCCATGGGTTTTAAGGCATCACCAACCATTTTGCACACTCGGGCGGGAACCCCGCTGATTCGAATGCCGTATTGGGTTTCATCTTCGGGGTTTGGTACAACCGTAAAATCATATCCGACTGTAGTTTTTGTTCCCCATTCGGCCGACAAGTTCGGCATTCCACCAGTTCGTGAGGCGTGTGTAATTACATCTACCCCCAACAGCATCACATCATTAATTGTTTCATTCGCACGATATTTATCCATTCCATAGCTGTATCCTGCGATAGCGCCAACAGACAGAACGCCGATAATTGCGAGTGTGCCCAGCATTTCCACCATTGACCGACCGGATTCGTAATTTTTAGTCATCTGATTTCCTTTCATGTATAATTTAACAAAAAATCGCCGTGATGATGGGCGACTGGAAGTTGGAAACTATTTTCTTACGAGTTATAGTGCGGCGTATTCACCGCAGTCGGTTTATTTGGCCGCCTTCCAGCCAACGCCGGAAAGCATTTCATCCCAAATGGATGCGTAAGAAAAAGAGGTTTCCACACCTCAGGGCGCACATCACTCGCCTTGAATGGAAGTGTATCACAGTTAAAAATAGTTGTAAATACTTAATGATAAAAAAAAGAGAGGCTTAGCTCTCTTTTTATCCTTCTTTTGCCCAACGCCGCAAATATTGATAAAATTTCTGGCGGTCTTTGGCATGTTTTAATTTTTGATCAATAAAGCCGTTGTACATTTGACGGGTTGCGATACGGCCGAAATCCGGTACTTCCACCGTGACGGTTTCACCGATTTTGACACCTCGCAGAGCCGGTTCAAAGCATTTTTTATTGATAAATTTATGAAGAGATTGTTCTATCAAACAAAAATTGGATACGTGATTCGTTCCTCCGCCGGATAATGGAATAATATGATGTACGTCAAATCCTTTTGGAATTTTACCACGCTTGGCCCGTTCCAAATTAATTTTATCCGCAAATGGTTCCAAATATCCTTTGCGATATAACCATTTAACGAATTTATGATTCATATCGCGTCTGTCAAATTCTTTGCGTAATGCCTTAGTTACTTCAGGCGGTTGTACCGTAAATGTTATTGCCATACTATCACCCCGATTTCAATGTATTAATTTCCATATCTTTTTTAAATAAATACAATACTGTTTTTAATGCCGTTCCACGGTCGGTATTTAATGCCGAATCGGTATTTAAAATCATTTTAGCATCTTTTGTCGCCGTCCACAAGAGGTCTGAATGTTCTGCCAAATCCGCCATTTGAAATTGCATAAATCCGCTTTGCCGAGTTCCCAATACCTCACCGGCGCCACGCAGTTTTAAATCTTCTTCGGCAATAATAAACCCGTCAGCGGACTCTCGCATTACCTGCAATCTCTTTTTGGCCGTTTCACTCAGTTGTGTTCCATAGACCAATAAACAAGTGGAATCGGCACTGCCTCGGCCGATACGGCCCCGTAATTGATGTAACTGAGATAATCCAAATCGTTCGGCGTGTTCTATAACCATAACGGTGGCGTTAGGTACATCTACACCGACTTCAATAACGGTCGTGGAGACTAAGACGGATAATTCACCCGAGGCAAAACGTTCCATAACTTCATCTTTTTCGGCCGATTTCATTTTGCCGTGCACCAGCCCGACTTTATCCCCAAATGTTTGCCGTAAAACATCGTATCGTTCTATAGCGGCCGTTAAATCGGATTTTTCGGATTCCTCCACCAACGGACAAACCCAATAAATTTGTTTGTTTTCTGCCACTGATAAATGATGAATTTTTTGGATTAACTCATTCATTTTTTTAGCCGATAAAACCCGTGTTTCAATCGGTTTACGCCCGGCCGGTTTTTCATCCAGTTTAGACATATCCATATCCCCATAATTGGTCAGGGCCAATGTCCGTGGAATAGGCGTTGCCGTCATGACCAACAAATCCACGCCGGGTTGTTTTTGGGTTAAGGCCAACCGTTGTCCTACCCCGAATTTATGTTGTTCGTCAATCACAACCAATCCCAATTTTTGATACTGAACATCCTCGACAAAAACGGCATGAGTCCCCACCAAAATTTGAATATGTCCCGCCTGTAAATCGGTTAAAATTTGTGTCCGTTTTTTGCCTTTTTCCCGACCGCTTAAAATTTCTATTCGTACACCTAACGGTTCACAGTATTTTGACAGCGTGGCAAAATGCTGTCTGGCCAAAATATCGGTCGGCGCCATAAAAACGGCTTGATAGCCACATTCTATCGCATTTAACATCGCCAAAAGGGCCACAATTGTTTTGCCGGATCCGACATCACCTTGCACAAGGCGCAGCATCTTATAAGGCTCGCCGGCATCGTTTTTGATTTCTTGGATAACACGTTTTTGAGCACCGGTTAATTCAAATGGCAACATATTCAATAAGTTGTGAGATAACTCACCGTTACCTTGAACGGAAAAACCTTTTTTGCGTTTCATTTTTGTGCGCACCAATAATAAGGCTAATTGATTCGCCAATAACTCATCATAGGCCAATCTGGCCCGCGCCGGAGCTAATGGGGATACATCCTCTGATGACTTGGGGTGGTGGGCCTCAATCATGGCTTGTTTCCAAGAGGACCAGCCTTGTTTTTTGACAAATTCAGCATCTAACCACTCCGGTAAATCTGGTAGCATTTTCAAAACACTACTGACTGTTTTTGAAATCATTTTTGATGTTAATCCGGCCGTCAAAGGATATACCGTTTCATATTCGGGAATCGTATCAACCGTTTTAGATATATAATCCGGATGTAACAGCTTAATTCGTCCGAAATTCTTTTCAATTTTGCCGGACACCCAACGTGCTTCACCGACCGGCAAAGAGGATGTCAGATAATCTTTATGGTAATTAAAAAAAACAAGCTCTACATTTTGGATTCCGCAGTGGCCCATAACACGATAGGGTTGACGACGATTAGCCGGCACGATATGTTCGTCAATTTCAATACACAACGTCCCTAAATCACCGGTACGAACGACATTAAAATCTTTGATGATTGGTCTGTAATTTACACCACTGGGCAAATGATGTAATAAATCTACCACATAGGTTCCGCATAAAGCATGATATCGTTTGGCCAGTTTTGTTCCTATCCCACCGAGTGATTCAATTTGACAAAATAACAAATTCAGGGAACTCGGTCGCATGATATCTACTTACTTTTGGGTTGTGAGGCGGGCATCTTTTTAGGCGCTGTTTGCTTTTTTGCCCCCGGACGTGGTTTCAGCACTTTTCCATCCGGTGTTTTAACGGTGCCGTCGGCATAAACAATCGATTTAAAAATCGGCAAATGCGCAAAGGATTCCAAAATTTCACCACAACTGGTTTGAGGGGTTTCTTTATGCTCTTTATAGGCTTTAAATTTCGCTTCGGCATACTGACGTTCGGCCTTTTTTTGGTCTAAATCCGTTTGGGCGGTATTGGCCATAATTCGGCTAGCAATCAATTCGTAATCATCCAAACGTCCGCCGGCATTACAGGCTAAGGCCAAGCCTGCCATCATACCGAGTTGTTCGTTTTCATTAATACCATTCAATGTCCGGCTGCTGGCCAAGACATCTGTGGTAAATATAACAGATAATATCATGACGAATAAAAATTTTTGCATTGCTTTTTCCTTTGTTTAAAAGTATATAGAGACATGTTGGCACATTTTGAAGTTAATTTCAAGGAGAATTTTATGTTAAGTGGTCCGTCTTTTATTCCAAACCAAATGACCAAAGCTGTTATTTTATGCCATGGATATGGTTCAAACGGAGCGGATTTAGCCTCTCTGAGTCCATATTTAGCCGGCGAATTGGCCAATACGGGCTTTTTTTGTCCTAATGCACCGACACCGATGATGTTTAACGGATATGAATGGTTTTCTTTGTCGGATTATAGCGGGTCTTTTGAAATGGTCGATAACACATATTTGGACACACTGGTTGGCCGATGTCAAAAAAGTTCGGATATGTTAACGGATTATATGAACCATATTAAGATAACACATCAACTGACCGATAAAGATATCGTTCTTGGCGGTTTTTCTCAAGGCGGATTGATTGCTTTATATACAGCGTTGACAGGGGAGTGTGATGTTGTAGGGGTGATTGGCTGTTCGGCCGTTCCTTTGGTATTTGATAAGGCGTTGACTCCGGCTGAGGTTAAGCGAAAGCTTCCGGTTTTATTGACACACGGGGCGCAAGACGATGTTGTTCCCGCCATGGGGGCAAATATAAGTGTGAATGAGTTGAAAAAAGTTGGAATATCGGCTGAGGTAAAAATATTTGATGGTTTGATGCATGGAATTGATGGGGCTTGTTTGGCTGAAATAAAACGTTTTATCGGAACAATTTTTGACAAAAATTAAAAGCACTTGCCTTTTGAAAAGATTTTTGATAAAGTATCGAAAAAGTAATCATTCATATAAGGATACAAATGGGTAAAATTTCTCATAAAGTTAAAGAAAATCGTTTTATTAAAAATTACAAACGGATGTGGCCGTTTGTTAAACCGTTTTGGTTTCGGGCGTTGTTGGCAACGGTTATTACCATCCCTATCGGGTCATTAGATGCCATTATTGCATTGGCTTTGAAACCGTTCATGGATACGGTTATTATGGAACAAGGCGGGGCGACTCCGTTTGATTTGCCTCTTTACGTTATTCCCGTGTTTATCGTCGTGTTTACCATTATGCAGGCGGTATTGGAATATACGGCCGCTTATTTGAATGCGTGGACAGGCGGAAAGATTACTCAGGAATTGCAAAAGAAGCTGTATCGTAAATTGTTGGTGATTGATCAAAGCTATTTGGATTCCACCTCATCCGGTATGGTGTTAACTCGCTTTTCTGGGGATGCGGCTACGGCCTGTTCGGGATTGTTGGCAAATGTAAAGATTTTTACAACACGCCTGTTTTCTTCCATCGCTTTAATCGGTGTGTTGCTGTACACATCTTGGCAGTTGGCGGTTATTGCCATTCTTGTTTTGGGTTTTTCACTGTATCCTTTGACACAAATCCGTAAAAGAATTAAAGATGTGGTTAAAAAATCTATTGAAGTCGGTGGTAACTCTTTAACAACATATACAGAAACATATGCCGGTGCTAAAACGATTTCTGCTTATAACCTGCAAGAATATCAAAAGAACAAATTTTTTGATTTGTTGACGCAAGGGTTTAAACTCGGCATTAAAAACACCCAAAGAACGGCTTGGTTGTCCCCGATGATGCATATTATCATTTCTGTCGGTATGGCGGGAACGATTTGGTATGGCAGTTACTTGATTACCAATAAGATTATTACAACCGGTGATTTTGTTTCCTTTATGGTGGCTATGTTGATGTTATATACTCCGATTAAAAATATCGGTAAAAACTTCAACCAAGTCCAGTTATCCTTTATGGCAATCGATCGTGTTTTTGAAATTTTGGATATGCCGATTGTTGTTAAAAACAAAAAAGACGCTATTGAGTTACCGGCATTGAAAAAAGAGATTGTTTTTGAAAACGTCGATTTTTCTTACAAAGACGATACGCCCGTTTTGAAAAATATTAATTTAACGGTTAAAAAAGGTCAAAAAATTGCCTTTGTCGGTAACTCCGGCGGGGGTAAATCAACGGTCGTTAATTTGATACCGCGTTTTTATGAAGTAAAGGGCGGTGCTATCAAAATAGATGGTCATGACATTCGGGATGTGACTTTGCATTCTTTGCGCAATCATATCGGTGTTGTTTTTCAAGATAACTTCTTATTTTCCGGAACCATTCGGGATAATTTGATGTTGGGAAAATTTGATGCAACCGAAGCAGAAATTAAGAATGCCTTGAAAGCCGCCTGTTTAGAGGACTTTGTTGCTGAATTGGAACGGGGATTGGATACCCCTATCGGAGAAAGAGGAACATTGTTATCCGGAGGTCAAAAACAAAGAATCGCTATTGCCAGAGCATTTTTAAAAAATGCCCCGATTTTAATTTTGGATGAGGCTACATCGGCTTTGGATAATAAATCCGAAGCTATTGTTCAACAAGCTATTGATAATTTAATGAAATCCAGAACGGTGTTTGTTATTGCCCATCGATTGAGTACCATCCAAAATGTGGATAAAATTGTCGTTATTAATGAAGGTGAAATTGTCGAAAGCGGAACCCATGAAGAATTATTGGCTGTAGATGGGGCGTATAAAGCCTTGTATATGGCTCAGTTTAAAAATAAAAACTAAAAATATTTTAAAAAAATATTTATTGACAAAATTTTTCGTGTATAGTATACTGGGTATATAACTGTAGCGAAAGGAGGTTCCCTATGACAAAATTTGAAAAATATTCAGTAATTGCCGGATTGGCTATTTTAGGGGCCTTGGCTGCGCCGGCATTAGGTCTGGGCGTGGCGGGAAATGCTCTTGTGGCCGGTGGAATTGCGGCTGTTGCTCAAGGTGTTCAAGATATTAAAGAAACACCGCAAACGGAAAAACAACCGGCTGTTATTTTTGCGAAGAAACAAAAAAATACTGATTCTCCGATAAAACAGGCCAGAGATCGGGCCAAAAACGGAGTGCCGGTTCCGATAAAAGACAGACGGATTGCCGGCGGTCGTTAGGCAGTTTATAAAATACTCTTTTGTTTCAGAGGTAACTTTGTTGTGTCAATATGACGTTTTGTCGTACAGCATTTTTTATCTTCTTTTTTTGTGGGTATGTCCCTAAAAGATAAAAAAAACAAACATTTTATAGTGTTTTATACCAAATATTATTTTTTTATTGCAATTCATCTGAAAGTTTGTTAGTTTGAGTTTTAAGGTGCCTGATGTGCGCCCCGAGGTGTCGAAACCTCTTTAAGTCTATCTTGCGGTGCAGGATATAAAACAATCTTCCAACAGCGGTTGGAAGATGATAAAATAGCCCGCTTGGGTGAATATATCATACTATTTGACTTAAGTAGTTTCGAACTTCCAGCCACTTTTTTAAAAAAAAGGTGGTCTTCGTTTAATTTTTAAACCAAAAGGAAAGTTCAAAATGAATAAAATTTTAATGATAAGTTGTGGCGTGTTAATGATGTCTTCTGTTGCGATGGCCGATGAGACTGCTACCGAAACGTGTGCAAACGGGGCCGGAACTGTTATAACAGGTATTTCTGGAAATAAATATTGTAGAAGCAATCAAAGAATGAGTTGGTTGAACGCACATGCGTGGTGTGATGGATTAAAAAAACGCTTATTTGATTTGTCTGATTGTAAATGTAGTGATATGACGGCAAATTGTGCGGGAAGTATCTGTGCTGAGTTGAGGCTAGGGATTGCTTTGCAAATTTGGACGGCTCGTCCGTCTAAGACTGGGACTGCTTACCATGTGGTGTTAGACCGGGGGAATATCTATACCGGTGATCGTACCCATACAAATAGTTATAGCTATGCAGTCTGTCATGATTTGTAAGCAGGGGTGTGATTGAGAATGTCATCTATTGCTATTAGATACGGGTATTAAGCCCTAGTATAACAGAAATATAAAACATTTATCTAGGCATGGGAGAGGTAAAATACCAAGGTGGTGAGGAGAAAGTCTATCGTAAACTCAACGCTTTTTGCAATAAATCGCGGGCAACATTGGCGTCCAGTGTTTTTTTGATTTTATTGCGTCGCATACCGATATCCATCATAAAACTTTCGGCGCGGGTGGAAGAATGGCGTTCATCTATAAAAAATATCGGTAATCCGAATTTTTCCTCTAACCTTTTTGCAAACAATCTGACAGAGTGGGCCGTATCTCCCTCGGTTCCGTCAGGTTGATAGGGCATGCCTATCACAAATCCGCAAGCCTCACGAGAGCGCACAATATCATTTAATTCCACAATTTTTGAGATAATTTTTAACGGATATGCCAAATTGCGTTCTTTATCCGAAACGGCTACACCAATGCGAACGGCTCCATAGTCTATTCCAATCAAGGGGCGGCCGGTGGGAAGATTTTTTTTAAATTCTGCCCATAAATTTTCTTGAGTTTTATTTTCGTTTTGGTTAGAATACATATCAATCATAGTCCCTTTATAAAAGAAGAGAGGAAAATATGCAAGAAAAAAAAGTAATTATTGCCTCTGATCATGCGGGCTGTCCTGCGAAATCCGTGGTCAAAGAATATTTGAAACAGTTGGGCTATATGGTTTTTGATTATGGTCCTCATACTTCCGATAAGCCGGTGGATTATCCGGATAAAGCCTATATGATGGCAAAAGGGATTAATCGTAATGAAGCGCCGATTGGTATCTTGTTATGCGGTTCGGGAATCGGGATGAGTATTGCCATTAACCGTTATAAACATATTCGGGGGGCGCTTTGTTGTAATGGGGAAATGGCCAGATTGGCGCGTGCTCATAACAATGCTAATGTATTGATATTGGGAGGGCGTTTAACGGATGATAAAACGCTCATTGAATGTGTTGATGCTTTTTTAACGACTCGTTATGAAAGCGGTCGTCATGAAATCAGAGTTAAAAAGTTAGGAAGGATGCCGGATGAATTGTAAAATAGAATCTATGAAAAATTTTTGGGAAACACCGCTTGCTGAGGCTGATGCTGATGTGGCCAGAATGATAACACGTGAATTGTGGCGTCAACAAGATCATATTGAATTGATTGCTTCTGAAAATATTGTGTCAAAGGCTGTGTTGGAAGCGGCCGGCAGTGTGATGACAAATAAATATGCTGAAGGGTATGTGGCACGCCGTTATTATCATGGTTGTGAATGCGTGGATGAAGTGGAACAACTGGCAATTGATCGTGCCAAACAAATTTTTGGGGCAGGGTTTGCGAATGTTCAACCTCATTCGGGCAGTCAAGCTAATGCTGGCGTCTATATGGCTTTATTGCAACCGGGCGATACTATTTTAGGAATGAGTTTAGATGCCGGTGGCCATTTAACCCATGGATGTAAAGTATCCTCGTCGGGTAAATATTATCATGCCGTCTCTTATGGTGTGGATGACAATGGGTTGATTGATTATGAAGATGTAGCCCGTATTGCCAAGGAACACAATCCTAAACTCATTATCGCCGGTGGGTCGGCGTATGCCCGTATCATTGATTTTAAAAAGTTTCGTGAAATTGCCGATTCGGTTGGGGCTTATTTAATGGTGGATATGGCTCACTTTGCCGGTCTTGTTGCCGGTGGTGCTTACCCCAATCCGCTTGATTATGCCGATGTCGTAACAACCACGACACATAAAACATTGCGAGGTCCTAGAGGTGGTATGATTTTAACCAATGATGAAACGTTGGCCAAAAAAATTAATTCCGCAATTTTCCCGGGACTTCAAGGGGGGCCGCTGATGCATATTATTGCGGCTAAAGCGGTGGCTTTTGGTGAAGTATTGCAACCGTCATTTAAAGAGTATGCAGAAAAAGTTGTGCGTCATGCCAAAGTGTTAGAAACGGTTTTGCGGGCTCGAGGTATTAATTTGGTGTCTGGTGGGACAGACAGCCATTTGTTATTACTTGATTTGCGTGGTTGGAAAATCACCGGTGCTATGGCCTGTGATGCGTTGGCAAGGGCGCATATCATTTGTAATAAAAACTCGGTACCGAATGATCCGCAAAAACCAATGATTACATCGGGCCTCAGAATTGGGACACCGGCCGGTACAACCCGTGGATTTGGAGAGGCCGAATTTGAAGCTATTGCCCATATGATTGCCGATGTGTTGGAAGGATTAGAGGCTAATCCGGAGGACAATTCTGCCGTTGAAACGTCTGTGGCAGAAAAAGTATCCGCTATGTGCCGTGCTTTCCCGATTTATCAGAAAGGATTTTAAATCATGCGTTGCCCATTTTGTGGTTGTATGGAAACTCAAGTTAAGGATTCGCGTCCCTCTGACGATGGCTCCAATATTCGCCGGCGCCGGAGCTGTCCCGAATGCGGGTCCAGATTTACCACTTTTGAATATGTACAACTTAGAAATTTTACGGTGTTAAAGCGTAATGATATGCGTGTGCCGTTTGAACGGGATAAGTTGGTGCGTTCCATTCAGTTAGCCGTACGTAAACGAGATATTGATTCGGTTCAAATTGAAAAAATTGTCAACAGCATTATCCGTCAGTTAGAGGCCGCCGGTGAATCGGAAATTAAATCCTCCGATATCGGGGAGTTGGTGATGGATTCGTTATTAGAGCTTGACAAAGTGGCGTATATCCGGTATGCTTCCGTTTATAAAAATTTTGCAACGACGGCAGATTTTGAAGAATTTGTCGCTAAACTTACAAAGGCTTAAAACATGGAACAAAAAAATACAACTTTAAAATATACAAATGCCAGATTGTTGGCAGTGCAAGCACTTTATACGCATGCAATGACGGATGAAGCATGGGATAAAATCACCTCTCGTTGCTTAATGGGTGAAATCGGCGGACAACTCATTGAAGATATTGCCGGTCGTGAAAATTATGTCGAGCTGTCGGCGGCCGATGCAAAATTATTTACGAAAATTGTGCAAGCGGTTAAGGAACGTGAAACCGATTTGGATGAAACCCTCAAAAGTGCCTTAAGTGAAACGGTGCAATATGACCGTTTGGAAATGACACTGAAGTGTATTTTGATGGCGGGCATGGCTGAATTTTATGCTAATCCGAATTTGGATGCGCCGATTATTATTAACGAATATACCGATATTGCCAAATCTTTTTATGACGGGCCTGAGGTTAAAATTACAAACGCCGTTTTGGATAAATTCGCTAAAATCGTGCGTGAATAAGGCCTTTTTTGTATAAAAATCCCCCCTTTAAAATATTGGGGAGATTTTTTTGTTTCTCGCAATAAAAAATACTTGACAGAATAAAAATAATATTATATACTCCCCTGTATAGTGACGTAGTGTATTTTTTGTAGAGGGGTAAAAATGACAAAGGTATCTGTGATTATTCCGGTTTATAATGCAGAAAAATATTTGTCTCAATGTTTGGATAGTGTTGTGAAACAAACATTTAAAGATTTTGAAGTTATTTGTGTCAATGATGGTTCTAAAGATAATTCAGCCCATATTTTATATCACTATGCCTTTCAATATCCAAATGTCAGAGTTTTAAATCAAAAGAACCAAGGTTCTTCTGTTGCCCGTAATACAGGTATGGAAATGGCTAAAGGTGAATATATTTATTTTATGGATGCCGATGATTATATTCACCCTCAGTTATTGGAAATTACACACTATATGGCACAAAAACATAAGGCTCCTTTAGTCGCATTTAATATTATGCGTGAAGACAAAGGCGAGGTTTTGCCAACGGATAATTTTAAAAAATACAATCCAAGAAAAATAAAGGCGATTTCAACTATTTATCCTTTGAAATATCATTCTTATATTAATTCAAAAACGCCCGTGTGTAACAGCGTCTGTTTAAAATTGTTGCACCGTGATTTGTTAAAAGGGGTGAAATTTAAACAGGGTAATTTTTATGAAGATTTTATTTTTTCATTTATATTAATGTCTAAAAATCCCAGAACAGCTATTATTCCTCAAAAATTGTATTATTATCGTAAAAATGAAGAATCTAAAACAAATATTGATTTTTCGCCAAAGAAATTATATGGTTATTATCAAGCGTTATCTATTATTCGTGAGGAATATCAATTTAAAACCAATCAAAAAGAATGGCAATTTATTAAAGGCAATATTTTGCCGGAAATTTTGGAACGTGTTGCCGGTTTAATTGATAACAGTAGTTTGCAATCTCAAAGATTTTTGATTCCAATGTGGAAATATATGTTGATGGATTTGGCTCAAAATAAATGTATTCCGTGGGGGGGGGGTATTAATATTCATAATAATTTAAGTGAGTATCCTAGAATGCAGCGTGCTTGGCCAGTTATTCATGCTTCTTGGCGACAACAGGTTCCTTTCCAATTTTTTGAACGTATGTGTTTAGGGGCAATTCAACGTTAACACTTATCTTCCTGATGAAAAATCCCTCTATGCCGAGGGATTTTTTTCTATTACTTTAACAATCTTTTTAAATAATGTCCCGTATAGCTTGCCGGATTTTCGGCCACTTGTTCGGGGGTGCCGGTTGCCACAACCGTGCCTCCGCCGTCTCCGCCTTCGGGGCCCATATCAATGATATAATCGGCGGTTTTAATCACATCTAAGTTGTGTTCAATAACCACGACGGTGTTGCCTTGTTCCACCAAAGCGTGTAAAACCTCTAACAATTTTTGAATGTCGGCAAAGTGTAATCCTGTCGTCGGTTCATCCAAAATATACAGTGTTTTTCCGGTGCTTTTGCGGGATAATTCTTTGGATAATTTAATGCGTTGCGCTTCACCACCGGACAAGGTAACGGCCGATTGCCCCAATGACATATAGCCCAATCCCACCCGTTGCAATAACTCACAT
>JAZKXP010000070.1:0-11040 GCA_045611665.1 Alphaproteobacteria bacterium
ACCATGACATTTTTCTTTATTACGACGGCCGGGGGCGAAGGAACAACTGTTGATGAATTATGTCAAAATGTCACCTGTCAAGAAGGATATTCTTGTACCCATGGGATTTGTATGAGTGAAGGATTACCTTCGGTTAGTACAGAGGAGGTTTTGTGCCAACAAGACAGTCAATGTGGCATCTGTGAATATTGTTCTCCGGATGGATGGTGTGTTAATAAGAATAATTCTTCTTCCTGTCGAAATTATCCGGATAATTTATGTCAAAACGGATTGTGCATAGCCAATAAAGAGTGTACAGATAATATCCAGTGCGGTACCGGATACTATTGTGGCAAAATAAATAGAGATGCTAAAACCAAAACCTGTATAAATGCGGAATTTAACAAAATTACACTACATACAAATGAAGTTATTTATATGTCAAAACAAACTGTAGATTATCAATTGATAGAAAATGCAATGGCTATGTGTCAATCAATTGGTACGGAATTTATTGAAAAGTATGAAAACAGAATGGATATTGTTGGCAAATTATCCGGCACACATGCGGGAGGAGAATATATATCAAGCTCAAACATCTGCACAATTAACAAATGGGTCAAATCACCCGAACAGTTATCGTGTTCTGATTTTGGAATGCCTTTTTCGTATGGTTTCGTTATTTGTGTGAAAAAAAATATGGTTTATAATGGAGAGATTGTTTGGGAAGAAGCACCGGAAACATCAAAAATAACAGAAATAGAGAGCGAAACAGAAACAGAAACCACAACAGGTGGATAATAAAAAGTCCTTTTTATATTTTTTTAAGAGTCCAAATCGGACTCTTTTTTTGCATTCATTTCTTAAATATAAAAAATATTGACAGAATATGGATAGTGTGTTATACTTTCCTATATTTCACATTCTGGAGGGTATATGGGATATTCTAATGAACCATTAAAACAAAAACAAACGGATAAGTTGTTTCAAAAATATGTACAAGACTGGACCTCAATATTAAACACGCATGCGGCCAATCGTTTTGGTTCCATTCAACCCAATCTGAAATTTTCCGCTTGTATCAGTATTTTTTCCCATTTACCGGATGTAGCTAAACTATATATGTGCGGATTATTAAATGATTCCCAATTTGTTGAACTGACAAAAGCGTCACAGACATATTATGATGAAGCGTGTCACTTTGCCAAACAAATGGAAAATCCGGAAAATATCGAAGAAGTTTCTCCGCCGTCATTTGAGGATGTAAAAGATAATTTAACAGATGATTTATTTCATCATCCGATAATGGAGGATTATTTGGAAATCATCGATCAAATCGATTGGGCGACAAAAATCTATGATATGCAAAATTTAAATATGGAAAGTGATTGGATTTGTTTTGATGATATGCCAAAACCCATTAATGTTTTGTATTCGGATAATTTGACCGAAACAGATGCCTTTATGATAAATACACTGCTCAGCATTCGCAATGGATGCACATATATCACACCGGATCAAAAGATATTTTTTGATGCCTTAGTCAATCGTTTTTATGATGACACTTTATCTGTTTTATTGGACGTCCCCGAAAATGAATTAAGCATCGGCACAACCGATCGCGCAACCCTTGCACATTCCTTTTTTACGTCATTATTTAATTCTACCGGACTTGTGTTAACGGGAACCCGTGAAAATATGATGAAAGAAGCCGTCACTTTAACGCGTGATATGTTGGCTTCTCAACCTTATGATCCAGACTGGACAGGGGCATTACTCAGTTGGTATGATAATGTAACTTTGCCTTATTTGAATTCTTTGGAAGACAGAAAAGGCATCCGAAAAATCACTTCTAAAATGATAAATAAGCCACGCAGTGACCTGGATCAAAATTGCAGAGAGTAACTTTTTTCGACTATAATCTCATACGCAAAAAGATTGCGATAAATAATGCTTGACTTTTAAAAAAAAATGGGATATAGTCATTTTTGTCTTTATGGCGGATGTAGCTCAGTTGGTTAGAGCGCTGGTTTGTGGTACCAGATGTCGTCGGTTCGAGTCCGATCTTCCGCCCCATTAAAATCACGTCCCGATAGGGGCGTTTTTTTATGGGTGTGAAGTCGGGTTAAGAACCGACCGGTTCGGTGAATGAGGGCGAAATTTGCCCGAATGAACGATGTCCGACAGGACAGTTCCGAATATATGAGGAATAAATCGTGCATCAGCCGATTTACAATCCGATCTTCCGCCCCATTAAAATCACGTCCCAACAGGGGCGTGTTTTTGTATTAAAAAAACTATGAAAATATATTTTCTATATACATAGCTTTTTTAAAATCAAATACAAAAAAATGACATTTTTTTCAGATCAATCTCATTTACACAACGCATGTGCGTGCCAAGTTCCGTTTGTCGCACCTCGTTCATAATAATGGTTCAATCCTTTTTCATATTCATACATAACATACCATGATCGTTCTGAATCTGCCGGATCCTTTAAATGGGCATTTCCAAGTATCGAGGCTGTGGGCCACCAAAATTCCGGACATCTGCCATCCGCACAGTTTTCTGTTGTATCAGAACAGGCACAATCGGCACGACTGGCTAATTCCATCTTCAATCCATCACACCAAGCTACCGCATTCCACCAATTCATGATATTGTTACTTAAGCAATACGCACGCCCCGTAACAGTCCCCTTCAAAACGAATCCAGCTCCATCGGCACACGTTTCAGTTGTGGCTTCTTCGGCCAAAACAATGGAAGAAAACAGTAAAATACCACTCATTATCATTAAAATTTTATTCATATATCAACCTCCATTTTTGTTAAAACAAAAAACCACTTTAAAAGTGGTTGGAAGTTGAACACTACTTAAGGCAAATAGTATGATATATTGGCGCATTCGCTTATTCTATCATCTTCCAACCGCTGTTGGAAGTTATTTTCTCTTGCCACGCAAGATAGCCTTAAAGAGGTGTTCAAACCTCGAGGCAAAAAATTGCCTTAATTTTTTTATATCACATAAAAAAATACTTGTAAACTGTTATTTTCGTTTTAGCACAGCAACATATAATCCGTCTGTACCGGTTCTAAAGGGCGAACATTGTTTTTCTCGCACAAATTCAAAATCATTGTGGCGGGATAAAAAAACATCAACTTGCCCCCGATTTTCTGGTTTCAGTACCGAACAAGTCATATAACTTAAGTACCCACCCACACGGACAAACCTGCAAGCCGCATCCAAAATGTCGGCTTGTTTTCGGCAAATATCTTGTACCTGCGTTTCGGTCAATTTCAATCTGGCATCCGGACATCTGCGCCACGTTCCCGTTCCTGAACAAGGGGCATCCGCCACCACATGGTCAAATCCATCGGGATAATCCGTTGTGGCAATGGGTGTTTGTGTTCGGATGATTTTAATACCTGCTCGTTTAGCTCGTTTTTCAAGTTCTGCCAAAGACCGTGCCGATACATCATGCGCCACAATTTGTCCTTGCCCATTCATCATCTGGGCAAAAATCAGTGATTTACCACCGGCGCCGGCACAATAATCCAATATCGTATCGCCCGCTTTTATCCCTGTTTCCAATGCCACCAGTTGAGAGCCCTCATCTTGCACCTCTACCAAACCGTTTTTGTAGGCTTGACACGCATTTAAATTCACCCGTTTTTTTAACATCAATCCATAGGGTGATATTTTTGTGAGTTCTGTTTCAATTCCTTCATTCAAAAGCAGTTTTGCGATTTTTTCTCTATTCCCATTGGCGCGCAAAATCGTATCTGGTGTTTGCAGCAGTGCCGGCAATTCCTGAGCGGGATTTTCCACGTGATTTATCATCCAATCGGGTACCTCAAAACAAACGGCCTCACTTGCCCCCTCCGGTCTGTAATCGGATGTGTACTTACCCGTTAAAACAGCCTCAATTTTATCATCAAGTGTCCCATTTGGAAAATCATAGGCTAAGCGCCGATACGCCCGCAAAACACCCCACACAATATCCGTCAAAGCCCGTCTGTCCTTTGACCCGATATATCGGCGTGCTCTGGTATAGACATTAACCACTTCACTAGCCGGTTGCGTGATGTTTAAAATTTGTTCCAAAACTTCACGGGCGGCAATTTTAATCTGCTGTAGTTGCATGGCGAATTTTTTCCAATATATTTTGAATCCGAGCGTTGACTTTTTCCTCGCCTTGCTTAGAGGAAAACTTAACGGCTAACAACAAATATAAATCAATACATTCTTTTTCAAAAGCTTGGCGATATTCATTATCCGATTTGGGAATATCACGCATTTTCATATAGGTATCCTTGGCCTTTAACTCATCAATATGATCCGTAATCATAATATCCAACGCATGTTTATCATGCCATGCCTGTTTTAATGCTTCAAAATCTTGCATTACTTACCCCCTTTAAAGCCGGTTGCCACCACATAAACTTCGGAAGAATCTTTCCGACTGGCATCCGGTTTGGCATGTTTAACAACGGCAAAATCACGTTTCATTTCGGCCAAAAATTCGTTTTCGGTTCCACCTTGGAAAATTTTAGCAATAAATACACCACCGGGGTTCAGTACCTTAATGGCGAAATCATACGCCATTTCCAACAATCCCATAATCCGCAAATGGTCAAGGCTGTGCACACCCGTTGTATTGGCCGCCATATCACTCATTACAATATCGGCCCTGTGTCCACCCAATAATTCTTCCAATTTAGCTGGTGCTTCATCCAATGTAAAATCCATTTGTACCAAATTAGCCCCTGCAATCGGATCTGCCGGCAACAAATCCATACCCACCACTAACGGATTTTCCGGTGTTGATTTAACACGACTGACAGCAACCTGACTCCACCCTCCGGGCGCACAACCTAAATCAACAACACGGCGCCCCGGTTTAAAAAAGTGGAATTGATCATCTAATTGCATAATCTTAAAAGCGGCCCGCCCACGATAGCCCAACCGTTGTGCTTCTGATACATACGGGTCGTTAATTTGACGTTGCAACCAACGCACGGAGGAAGCCCGCCGGCCCTTTACTTTTTTAAGTTTTGATTTTAATGGTCTGGCATTAAATTTCATTATAAATCCTTATATTCATTTTTATCAAAACGCCGATGTATCCACATCCATTGTTCCGGCGTTTCAGTTATCCAACGTTCCAAAACTTTATTCATATTCGCCACCGTTTCATAAACCGCCGTTTCATTATTTTCAGCTTGAGACAATGGCAATGGTTCTACCGTCATTTTAAAACGACCATCTGGTAATCGTCTGGCACATCCCATCACGATTGGCAACCGCATTTTTAACGCAATAGACACCATCGCCGACGGTGTCATTGCCATTTTACCAAAAAACGGCACAGCAATTCCTTCGCGCAATCGTTGATCACATAAAATGGCAATATGTTCACCGTTTTTAAGTAAATCCAACATAATTCTGGCGCCGCCACTACCTTTAGGAATATGAACACCAGCTCGTTTTTTAAACATTAATTTTTCAAGCCACGGGTTATTGGCCGGTCGGTAAACCGGATGTAATTGAAAATAATGTTGAGCCACATAAGTGGATGCAAACTCCCAATTTCCGAAATGAGCCGAACACACAAATCCGCCAACAGAATCATCTTGCATTGATTGCAAATATTCTTTACCATTTACTTCGGCATCGCTAATCCATTCTTTTGTATGGGGCATTTCGGCAAAAAATTTTGCAAAATGAATCCACATCTTTTTGATAATTTCTTTTTTTTCGGTATCTGTTTTGTTTGGAAAAGCAATTGTCAAATTGTGATAAGCGATACGATTCCGATCGTGCATCAATGGAGCAATCCCCCCTCCTAACAAACCGGCAATTTTGGTAGCCCATTTTAACGGCAATATTTTAAAAAAGCCCCAAGCCGCCGCAACACCTAATCCGACAAGAGGATCTATCAAAAATCGATGGAGGGCATCTCTTTTTTTCATTTTAAAACCTCTTTCAAAACCGTCATTAATTCATCCGGTTCATCAAATACAAAGTCCCCCGTCAATATTAAAATTTTTTTCCCTAAATCACCATCCAACTTAACGGCATCTTTTTGCGTTGTAATCAACGAAGCCGTTCCGGCCTTTTCTTTCAACCCTTCAATATCAAAACGCGTATAAAAATAATGGTCTGGAAAACTTTGAGTGCCGACAACATCAACACCGGCGACACTTAAAGAATCAAAAAATTTTTGAGGATTCCCAATACCAGCAAAAGCAAAAACCCGTTGTCCGTTTAACTTATTCAACATGTCATGATTTGGAACAAATCGTCCGGTTAATACCGGCAAATCAATCTTATGCCGTTGCAAATAAAAACGAACACCCCAAGTGTCTTCCCCTGCAATAATCACGGCATCGGCCCGCTTTAATCCCTTTAACACCGACTCTCGTAACGGTCCGGCCGGAAAAACACGTTCATTTGAAAACCCTTTTCGTCCATCCACAACCACAAAAGATAACGTCTTAATCAAACTGGGATTTTGGAAACCGTCATCCATAATGATTCCTTTTGCACCCTGCTTAACCGCTAACTGAGCCCCTCTGGCTCGATGATTATCAACGACTGTCGGAGCAACATTTGCCAATATCATTGCTTCATCCCCAATATCAAAAGCGGTATGAACCTCCACATCGGCTAATACATTTTTCAAACGAGCCTTGTATCCATGATTTAAAAAGTAAAAACCGTGTTCTTTTAAGATTTTCATCAAGGCCAAACATACGGGAGTTTTTCCCGTTCCGCCAACACCGATATTGCCGACACAAATAACCGGCACAGGAGCTTGATATGGTTTAACACGTTTAAATCGTCTGGTAACACACCATCCGTAAACCCATCCCAAAGGAGTCAGGAGTTTGGACAATACAGATGATTTTTTATCCCAAAAGAGTGGCGCCTTCATTATAACCCAACCCTTTCGTGTAACATTTTGTAAACACGATCCAACACTGCCATTTGAGACGTTGCGAAGATGTGTGCTCTTTTCATGACCGGTTCCATTTCTTCCGGATGCGTCAGATATCGCACAACATTTCCTAATACTTCAGAGGCTGTTTGCACACGCACTAAAGCCCCTTCTTCGCTGGCCTGTTTGACAATCTCACGAAAATTAAAGGTATAAGGACCAACTAAAACCAATCGACTCAACCTCATCGGTTCCAACATATTCTGACCACCAAATGGCACTAAAGACCCCCCCACAAAAACAATTGGAGCCAACCGATAAATCAACCCCATTTCACCGATTGTATCAGCCAAATAAACATCTATATCCGAAGAAATTTTATCCCCCCGAGACCGTCTGGCAACAACAAAACCTCGCATTGTGAATAATGCTTCCACCTCATCTGCCCGTTCGGGATGCCTTGGAACAATAATGGATAAAAAACTTGGAAAAGCACGTTTAACATCACCATGAAAACCGGCAATCATCTCTTCCTCTCCGGCATGAGTGCTGGCTGCAATGCAGCACGGACGCTTTCCAATCTGTCCTAACAATTCTTTTAATTCAACGTTATCATACGGCGGATTAACGGCGGCAAACTTTAAATTCCCGACACTCACCGTTTGAAGAGCCCCCAATTTTTCCAATCGTTCGGCATCTTCATTTGTTTGCCCGAAACACAATGAAAAACGCTTCAATAACGGGCCGATAAACCATTTAGCCTTTCCCCACCGTTCAAAAGACCGATCGGAAATACGACCATTCAACAAAACCAGCGGTTTTTTATTACCGGAAACAGCTTTCAATAAATTCGGCCAGAAATCAGACTCAAACCACAAAACACAATCAGCATTCCAATGCTTAACAAACCAATGAGCAGCCCATGGAAAATCCACCGGAATATATTGATGAAAAGCTCTGGCCGGCAAGCGTTTAGCCATTAACTCAGCCGATGTACGCGTTCCGGATGTGACCATAACGTGTGCCGTTGCATCTTGACGTAAAATTTCCTCCACCAACGGCATCATAGATAAACATTCACCGACACTGGCACCATGCATCCAAATAAGACGGCCTTTCGGACGAGACTTAAAAGACCACCCCATACGCTCATTAAACCTTGAAAAATCTTCTTTTTTTCGAATAATGCGCACCAATATCCACGCCAAAATAATCGGCGAAAACAAAACAGTGAGCAACGTATATAAAAATAATGGTACCATTTTTTTCCTTTTGTGCTAAAATAACGGATAATTCATACTAACAAAAAACGAATTAAAAGGCAAGTAATGATTGGTATTATTGCAAAAAATAACTTAACAAGACAAATTTTATGTTCGGCGTTACAAGAGTTTTCACCGGAAGTGTATATATCGGGGGAAACTAATGCGGATTTAATTGTTATTTATCAAACACCGGAATTTGCTGATGAATTTTTTAAAACACCGCTCCCTTGCCCTGTTTTATTGGTCGGAGCAACCCATGAAGAGGCCGATTTTTGTCTGCCCGTTCCTTGTCGGTTAAGTCTGTTAAAACAAACCATAAACCGAGCCTTAGAAACATCTAAAAATGCCCCTGTTTTTGAAAATCCTGTTTTTTTATTTAATGGGAAAAACAGATCTTTGATTCACAAACAAACAGAGGCGGAATTTTATCTGACAGAAAAAGAAAACGCGCTGGTAACCTATCTGGCCGGAAAAATCGGAACACCCTGCACAAAAGAAGAGTTATTAACACATGTATGGAACTATAATCCGGAAGCCGAAACTCACACAGTAGAAAGTCATATCTATGCTTTAAAACAAAAAATCGGACTGGATGCCAATCTGTTCATCCAGTCCGGTGACGAAGGTTATTTTCTGGTTACGGAAGAATAATATCCTCCCTTACTCCTTCCTCCCTTCAAAGAGGAAGACCGTCTCGTTACTGTATCGGTCGATTCGGTTCAACAACCTCAACGGGCTGACGAACTGCCGGCTGTTGTTTCCCTGCTTCTGAAGCCGATTGAAGAGCTTGCAGCACCTCGGGCGGAATACCGACAGAACCATCCGGTTGTTTGCTCATGATAATCGGTTGCAGTTTTTTTGTAGTAATGGTTTGAGGGGTTACAGGTGATGTTCCGATATTGACCGGAGCCACAACGGTATTTGCGTTCGTATCAGACGGTTTTGCCTGAGCTTCATTCGGTTTTATACCGCCCGTTCCAAACAATAAAGAGTTTTTAATTGTATCACTGATGGCTGTATTTTGTAAAACCGGATTTTTTTCAAGATACCATAAAACACTTTCTCCGTTAGCATCTGTTTGCATTAAATCCGCACCGGCAGAAATAACTAAATTCAAAATATCTGGACGAGTCGCATAGTAAGCAGCAAACATCAATAATGGCACTTCAGCCGGCGCCCCTTCAATATCAAATCCGGCCAAAGATACCGTCTCTTTGACAGACGCACCGTTTTCTAATAACAACTTAACAACATCCGGATTTCCTCGACGAATGGCTAACTGTAATGCCGTCCCCCCACATCTGACCGGCGCATTCAAATCTATGCGCCCGCCGATAATCGGTTGCAAATCAGCGCTGCTTCTGGCATTTCGCACTAAATCCTGAAGCGGTGTATAAGAACAAGAGGCCGGATTAAAACCTCTACGACCTCCGGTTACAATCGGTCTGGCAGCCTCAACTACCGTTGCCGTCAAACAAAGAGCCATCACAGCCCCCAATAAAATCTTTCTCATTATTTTTCCTCCTTATACGGGTTTACAAAATTAAACATACTATCCTTGATGGGTTTGTTGGCCATAATATCATACAAAGACACCGTCGATTTCACGCCTTGCATATCCATCACATCCCATTGTTTTAACTCCAGTGTATCCTTATCAATCACTAATGTCAAGGTGCCAAGTTCTTCGGCATCTTTTTTATGAGCCGATACAAAATATTCATCCAACACATCCTGCACGTCAGATACCACAAAATCTGGGTCAGTAAAGGATAATTTATCTTTTAAAATTAAAGCTACCGGTGTTTGAGCCAAATCAAAGAAACTGACTTCTTCCAAATCTTTATCGTGGTAGATAAAATATCCGTCCGTGGCATAAAATTCCAAAGGCGAACCCTTTTCATAAACCAATCTCATTTTCCCGGGCTTGGATAAATACAAATCCCCCGTTTGCAAATCATCTTTAACCTTTGAATTAAACTGAGCAAATTTGGCCTTAATTGTTTTCATGCTGTTATATGCATTTTCAACTTTAGTTAAAATCTCACGATTTTCGGGTGTATCAACGGACTTATGAATATCTGCCAATGCCATAAACGGCATCATTAAAACCGTTGCACCCATCAATAAAACTTGCTTCATTTTAATTCCTTTCGCATAGAGTATATATAGTTTTTCATACCCATTTTTTCATAACATTTAATGGCATTCGGATTATGAATGGATACCGTTAATCGCATTTCAAAAATCCCTTGGCTTTTTAAATAATTTTCCACTTCAGCCATTAACTTAGTTCCGATTCCCATATGACGATACTGCTCACCAACGGCCAAACAATCTATACGACCATCAACATCTGCCACATTACCATATTGACGACGATTGGAACGCATTTGTAATGTCAAAAATCCAACGATTTTTTCGTTTACTTCTGCTACAAAAATTTTCCAATTGTCTTTTGTCAGTTGTTCTCGAACACTTTGTTCAAAAGCATTCATATCGGCATCTGTATAAACTTCCGGATCAATGGCTGCATGATAATCTACAACCTCCGAAAATATCGGCATAATGCCAGATACATCATCTGTTGTTGCTAATCTTACCATTACTTGTGTCATTTTTCACCTCATGCATTATCAGTTGGCACTAAAATATCACGTTTGCCCGCAATATTCGGTTTAGATAAAACACCTTCACGTTCCATCCGTTCAATCAAATCGGCTGCCTTATTATATCCGACTCTAAGCTGTCTTTGAACATAACTGATAGATGGTTTTTTATCACGCAACACAACGGCAACGGCTTGGTCATATAAATCACCATCTGCACCACCGCCGGCCCCCATTGCACCACCG
>JAZKXP010000071.1:0-19323 GCA_045611665.1 Alphaproteobacteria bacterium
TGTTAACGAAACAGCCGCTCAAACGGTTGCCGCTGTTGTAGAGGCTCAACCTGCAACACCTGCTGCTGCAGCTATCGTAAGCGCTATCTCAACAGCTGCTCAAACGGGTGATACAGCAACAGTTGCAGCTTTAACAGAAGCCATCAACCCAGTTGAAACACCGGTTGTACAACAACAATCAGTTGCAGTTGCCAACCAAATTTTCAGCGTTGCTGGAGACCGCATGAGTGGTATCGGACGCAGTGGTGGTGACATCAATATTGCCGTTGGCCCTTGGATTCAAGGTTTGTACAATAAAACACACAATACACAAGGCAATGGTTTTGATGGATATAGCCAAGGTTTTGCTCTAGGTTTAGACTTTGATGTTTGCAATAAATTATTATGGGGATTCGGATATGGATACACAGCAACAGATGTAAAATCCGGTGCTCGTAAGACACAAATTTATTCCGACAACATCTTCTTGTACGGTAAATATCAACCAAGCAAATGGTATGTCAGCGGTATCGCTAACTACGGTCATTCAAATTACAAAGAAACATCTTTGGGCTTAATCAGCAAATACAATGTAGACAGCTATTCAGCTGCCGCCAACGTTGGTTACCAAAGTGGTATCTTTGATAATTATGCAGGACTTCGTTATAGCTACATTACACCAGACAGCTACTCCAATGGTTTAACAACTGTTGATGGTAAAAACTCTCAAGTTGGTACAGCTGTAATTGGAACAAAGATTTCCAAAGCTTATAAAACAGATGGGGCCGTATGGAAACCAGAAATTCGTTTGGCTGCCACATATGATGTTAAATCCGACAATTCTTCCAGCATTGTTGGTGTAGTTGGTGGCACAACCAATTATATGGTTGAAGGAAAACGTTTAAAACGCTTTGCTGTTGAAGCCGGTGCCGGTATCACAACAACAGTTGCTCGTAATTTAGATATTTCATTCAATTATGATGCAAACTTGCGTTCAAAACAAACATCTCAATCAGGTTCAGTTAAGTTGAAATACAGCTTCTAATCTAATTGGATATAAAAAAGACGCTCCCACAAATTTGTGGGAGTGTTTTTTTGTTGCATTGTCTTTTTTTTGGCGCTATAAAGAAGTCAAATTAATAATAAACGGAGTAATCCCATGGCAAATATTACAACCGAATTTTGCTTTGCCTTAGATGGCAAAGGTAGCGCTGAAAAGCTTGATTTAGAGCAAGAAAACGTCTTTAAACGTAAAAATATTTGGATTCATATTGACTACAAAGATCAAGAAAATCAAGAATGGCTAGAAGAAATGGGATTAGACGAAACCATTATTGAAAATTTGACGGACGAAGATACCTCTCCTCGGTATTTTGCGCATGATGACGGTTTATTGGTTGTTATGCGCGGTGTAAAAACACACAAAAAAGATGACGTAGACGATATGATTGCCATTCATATGTGGATTGAAAAAAATCGCATTTTAACACTCTCTCACCGTTCAATGCCAGCCGTCAAAATGGTCAGTTCAAAAATTAAACATGGTGAAGGTCCCCTCTCTCCGATTGATTGCTTTATAACACTAGCAGAAACCATGACGGACAGTATTACAAAGGCTATTGATAAAATTGATGATGAAGTTGATGAAATTGAAGAAGCTGTCATCAAAACAGATAGCTTTAAAGACAAACACCTACGGGATGAAATTTCGGACTTACGACACAAAATTGTAGGATTAAGACGTTATTTGGTTCCACAACGTAATATCGTTAAAATCATGAAAAATATTTCTCATCCATTACTCAGCGAAGATGATTCAATACGTTTACGCGATGTGTATATGGACTTAGCAAAAGCCGTGGAAGACCTTGACTTTGCAAGAGACCATTCTACTGTGACGCAAGAAGAGTTGGATTCAAAAACCAATGTGAACCTCAACCAAACAATGTATATGATGTCATTCGTGATGGTCATTTTTACACCACTGACATTCATAACGGGACTATTGGGGGCCAATATCGGTGGTATTCCGTTTGCGTCCAATCAAATGGGGTTCGTTTTTATTTCGTTAATTATGTTGGTTATCGTTATTTTTCAAATTATTGTGTTTAAAAAGATGAAGTGGTTTTAATATGAAAAAATATATTGCGACGGTATTATTGATATTGCTCTATACCTGGACGGGATATGCTGCCGATTGTCCGCAAAACAAACCACGTATTGTTGTAACAGCCTCTCAAGGAAAAGTTAAATATATTACAAACATGGCACGTAAAGATTTTATCGCGCAATATCCGGGTACACCAAACACAACATTGGGTTTAACCGTGGCAAAATTAGACGTTAAAATGACCGGAAAACCGCATACTGTCACAAATTCACGCCATACATGTGTCAGTTTAAAAGAAGTTAATTTTCAAATCGGTTATGACGATATCTTAGTGTATATTCATAAAGACTATAAACCCGGTTCATGTCAATATCGGGTTGTTAAAGACCATGAAAATTATCATGTTGCTGTTCACCGTCAGGCCATGAGTTTCTTTAAGGCAGATATTGAAAAAGCGATTCGTAAATCCGTTGCCTCTTTAAAACCGCAAGTTGTTGCCTCTTCCACTCAAGCTCAACAAGTTATCAATGCCCAATTTGCAAAAATTCAAAAAGACATTCAACCGCTGATAAATCATATCAATCGGAAAATTTCCGAAAAAAATGCGGCTATTGACACACCTAAATCATATGAGGCTGCCAACAAATTATGTAAAAGTTGGTAGAATCCGAAATAAGGAATGAAACAAAACGCAGGCCCCTTACCTCTGGCATTTCGGACAAACAAATGCCCTCATGTATTCATGCCAACCCGGTACCCTATCTACGCGTATTTTGCATCACATGAACAGGGACAGTTTTTTTTAATATCGCGGGTCTGACCGGCATACCTTTTTCCTCTGCATTAGAGGATATACACCCTCTGATACCACCAATAACTACCGCCACTGCCAATAATCCGATAGCCGTTTTACGTTTAAAAGACAGTTTTTCATCTGAATAAAATTTAATATTGTTTTGTGTTTCTTTAAATAACATATATTATCCTTTCAATGATATACAGGACACTATATCACTTTATTTTGTTATTTGTCAATATTTTTTTATTTTATCTTTATTATATATAATATAATTGTATCTGATTTTCTTTCGGTAATCACCAAAAACGGATTTTTTCCTTGCTTTTTTATTCAATCATCCGTATAAATAAAAAATATAAGTTTATAAAAAAGGAGGTCTCTCATGGTATTTTCATCATTTGTCTCGGCGATACTCGGTTATATATTCGGCTCGGTTCCGTTCGGTTTAGTCTTCACGCGTTTAGCGGGTTTGGGAGATATTCGCAAAATCGGATCGGGCAATATCGGGGCAACGAATGTGCTCAGAACTGGTCGCAAAGATTTAGCTCTGTTAACCTTAATTTTTGATATTGGTAAAGCAGGGATTATCGCTCTTTTATGCTCATGGATTTACGATTCGCAAACAGTGGGGTTTATTGCCGGATTTGCCGCCGTTATCGGACATAACTACCCGATTTGGCTGAATTTTAAAGGTGGGAAAGGTGTTGCTTCAACCTTAGGATTAATGTTGACAATGACACCCTTTGCCGGAATTTTAACGGCTTTGACATGGCTGGCAATGGCTGTTTCGTTTAAATACTCCTCCTTATCGGCTTTAACGGCACTGGCGCTATCCCCTCTGTATGCCTTGGTTTTTGCAGGATGGGTACCAGCCCTATTTTATGGTGCATTAGCCCTGTTATCTTTTTGGCGTCATCGTGACAATATTAAGCGTTTAATTAAAGGGGAAGAATCCAAAATTAATTTAAAGAAGAAAGCAAAATGATTTTATCTGAACAACAAAAAAAAGAGTGGTTGCAATTAGCATTCAGCGAAAACGTAGGACCTATTACGTTTCACAGTTTGCTGAGTTTTTTCGGATCACCCAAAGAAGCATTGGCCCATGTAGATGAATTTGCCCGTCGAGGCGGTCGGACCAGAGAAATTAAAATTGCCGACGAACGACAAGTTGATGAGCAGTTGAAATTAGCCGAAGAATTTGATACCAGAATTATTGTATCCGGCGAATCGGATTATCCAAAACTTTTGAAAAAAACATCAGATAAACCGCCCGTTTTATTTACAAAAGGGCATTTTGTTTTAACGCAAAAAAATGCCGTCGCAATGGTGGGAACACGTAATGCCTCATTAAACGGCAAATCCTTTACGCGAAAATTGGCTTTAGATTTAGCCCAACGCGATTACGTCATCATTTCCGGCATGGCCAAAGGAATTGATACGGCCGCTCATGAAGGCGCCTTAGGGGCCGATATCGGGCAAGGCGGTACAATTGCTGTTGTCGGCACACCGCTCAATGAAGTATATCCGGCCGAAAATGCCGACTTATTTGAAACTTTATGCGCCAGAGGGTGTGTCATTTCCGAACTGCCGTTCGGGGCAAAAATGTCTCCGCAAAATTTCCCCAGACGGAACCGTATTATTTCGGGTCTGTCTCGCGGCGTTGTCGTTATTGAAGCTCAAGGAAAATCCGGCTCTTTAATTACGGCCAGATTGGCTAAAGAACAAGAACGGCTGTTATTCGCAGTCCCCGGCTTTCCACTTGATGCACGCAGTGAAGGTCCTAATAAGCTCATCAAACAAGGGGCTGTTTTGGTTGAAAATACAACCGATATTTTATATGAATTAGAAGATTTAACCAATCAACACTTGTTTGCCGAACCCGATATGAATGAGGATATGATTATACCGTCCTATCCGTCTGTCAGCGATGATGAGTTGGACAAAGCCAGACAAGCGATTTTAACTTGTTTAAGTCCGCAACCAACCGGTATAAACGAACTGATTCGCGGTGCCGAGTTATCCGCACAAATTGTGAATATTATTTTGGTAGAATTAGAACTGGCCGGCCGGATAGAACGTCATCCGGGCGGACGTGTTTCTTTATTATTTGATTAAAAAGGAAATGAATATGAAACTTGTCATTGTGGAATCCCCCGCAAAAGCAAAAACAATCAATAAATATCTGGGAAAAGATTATCAGGTAATGGCCAGTTTCGGCCATATTCGTGATGTACCGGCAAAAAACGGCTCCGTGCGTCCGGATGAAGATTTTGCCATGGATTGGGAAGTGCAAGCCAGAGGTGAACGCACCGTTCGGGAAATTATTAAGGCGTTATCTAAGGCCGATGAACTGTATTTAGCTTCCGACCCCGACCGTGAAGGGGAAGCCATTGCTTGGCATGTATTACAAGAACTGAAAAAACGCAAAAAAATCAAAGATGATTTTCCGGTAAAACGGGTGGTATTCCATGAAATTACAAAAAAGGCAATTTTAGAAGCCATTCAAAATCCACGAGATATTGATATGCAACTGGTGGATGCGTATTTGGCCAGACGCGCGTTGGATTATTTGGTGGGCTTTTATATTTCTCCGTTATTGTGGCGTAAATTGCCGGGGGCTAAATCGGCCGGTCGTGTCCAATCGGTTGCGCTTCGTTTAGTATGCGAACGTGAAGAAGAAATTGCCGGCTTTATTTCTCAAGAATATTGGGGGGTAGAGGCCGATTTAAATACACTGCGTCAGGAAAAATTTACAGCCAAACTCACCCATGTTGACGGGCAAAAACTGGATAAGTTTTCTTTAAATAATTCCACAATTGCAGGCGATATTAAAACACGGGTGGAAAATGCCTCTTTCAAAGTTGGCACCATTGAACGCAAACAAACAAAACGCAATCCGGCGCCGGCCTTTACAACCTCTACGTTACAACAAGAGGCCTCTCGCAAACTCGGCTTTGGCGCCAAAAAGACAATGCAATTGGCACAAAACCTCTATGAAGGGGTTGATATCGGTGGAGAAACAGTCGGTTTGATTACCTATATGAGAACGGACTCGGTGGCATTGTCTAATGAGGCCATTGATACAATTCGGGCCTTGATTGAAAAAGAATACGGCAAGGAATATTTACCCGAAAAACCACGTGTTTATAAAAATAATTCCAAAAATGCACAAGAGGCTCACGAAGCCATTCGTCCGACAAATGCAAACAGAACACCGGCCTTAATCGGGGCTAAATTAACGCCGGATTTGCGCAAACTTTACGAATTGATTTGGAAACGGACTGTGGCGTGTCAAATGGAAAGTGCCGTGATGGATAAAGTCGGTATTGATATTCCCTCTGTGGATGGTCAATTGCAATTACGAGCCACGGGGCAAACAATTGCTTTCCCAGGTTTTATTAAAGTTTACAAAGAAGATATTGATGATGATAAAGGCGATGACGATAATAAATTATTGCCAATGATGGCTGAGGCTGAGGCCCTAGAAACACTTGGCGTACGGGCCGATCAACACTTTACGGAACCGCCTCCACGGTTTTCCGAAGCCAGCCTTGTGAAACGCCTCGAAGAACTGGGTATCGGTCGTCCGTCCACTTATGCAACCATTTTATCTGTGTTACAAGAACGTGAATATGTTCAGCTGACCAACAAACGTTTTGTGCCTCAAGATCGTGGACGTATTGTAACGGCCTTTATGGAAAATTATTTTAACCAATACATTCAATACGATTATACGGCCAATTTGGAAAATAAATTGGATGACATTACCAATGATAAAGCCAAATGGAAAGATGTTTTAACGGATTTCTGGGGTCCGTTTAACGGCACCGTGCAACAAGTTGACCCCGTTAAAATGAGTGATGTACTGGAAACGGTAGCTAAGACTTTGGAAAAACACTTATTCCCAACGGAAGAATCAAAAATTTGTCCGGAATGCAAAAAAGGAAAACTGTCTTTGCGGGTTGGTCGTTTTGGGGCCTTTATCGGATGTTCCAATTATCCGGAATGTAAATACACCAAACAATTTACCCAAATTGAAGCCCCGCAATATGATGAAAACGGTCAAGCCATTGAACCAACGGTAGATGACGGTAAAAATATCTCACTGGGCCGTGATGAAGGTGGAGCGGAAATTTCAGTTCGCAAAGGCCCTTACGGATGGTATGTCCAACGTGGGGACGGTAAAGAAGCTAAACGCACCAGCATTCCGAAAGGGATGGAACCGTCCTCCATTGATTTCAAAAAAGCGTTGGATTTGTTATCCTTGCCTCGTGTGCTGGGTGTTGATCCGAAAACTAAAGAAGGTATTGATGCTGGTCTTGGTAAATTTGGGCCTTATGTGCGTCGTGGCAAAACGTATCAGTCTTTGACGCCGAATGATGATGTGTTGACAATCACGTTAGAGCGGGCGTTGGAATTATTATCCGGTGCGAAAGAAAAAGCAGAGGTTAAAACGCTTGGCAAATGGAATGATCAAGAAATTACCTATCAAGTTGGCCGTTATGGTCCGTATGTTAAATGTGGTAAAATGATGGCATCGGCCAAAAAAGACGGCACAATACCGACATTGGATGAGGCTATTACACTTTTGCAAGATAAAATGCGTCAAAAATAAACAAACGGGAGGGCAATGCGCCCTCTTTTTTTATCTTCAAAAAAGATACCTATACTGTCAAAAATAAGTTGCAAACAACGTGTATTTATTGTACACTTGCGTCATTAATAGTTTAACAAAAGGAAAAAAAGTATGATTTCATCATTCGGTAAATTTGCCAAAAGTATTGGTGCTAAAATTGTTTTAACGGTACTGGGACTCAGTATGATTGTTTTTTGGGGACTGGGCGGATTAACAAATTTAAGTTTATCTCGCAATAAGCCGGCCATTGAAATCGGTTCAAAAAACATATCACTGCAACAACTGGCTGCGGCTTTTGATAAAGAAAGACAACGGATGGGTACTTTGATGGGGGGCACATATATCTCTCCGGCAGACGGTATCAAAAACGGATTGTTAGATACAGCTGTACAAGGTCAAATTATCTCAGGTGTTTCGGCCCAAGTACGGGATGAATTAGGCTTAAGCGCGTCAGATGCCGCCGTTCGAAAATATGTGGAACGCAATCCGGCATTTGCGGATAATTTGGGTAATTTTGACCGAGGCATTTTTTATGCTTACTTATCCCAAATACGCATGAGTGAAACAGAGCTGGCCTATAAATTACGTGATGAGTTGGCAATGGAACATTTAAACGGAACGGTGAGAGAGTTAGGATACAATCCGCAAATTTTAGCTGAAGCCGTTTATAAATACAAAAATGAAAAACGTTCCGCAAATGTTATGACGATTAATCCTCAAGATATTAAAATCACTGAGACTCCGTCAAATGAAGAATTACGCGAATATTATGAAGCATATGCCGATCGTTTTATTTTACCGGAATACAGAACGGTTCAAATCGTCCATATCACTCCAGAGAATATTGCCGAGAATATCAGCATTGACTCTGCCGCAATTGATGAAGCCTACGAACAAAAAAAATCATCTCTCGGCACACCGGAAAAACGCTTGTTAGATCAAATTTTGGTCGATTCCGAGGAAGACGGACAAGCGATTTTAAGCGAATTAACACCCGATAACTTCCGTCAATCCGCTCAAGAAAAAGCGGGGCAATCCGAAGCTCAAACCGATTTCGGATGGGTGGGCAAAGACGATATTATGACTGAATTGGCTGAGGCCGTTTTTGACGGACAAAAAAATCAAATCGTCGGCCCCATACAAACATCATTAGGGTGGCATATTATGCTGATTCGCGATATTCAAGCAGCTCAAGCACCGAATGAAGAACAAGCCAAAGCCGAAATCAAAAAACAATTAGCCTCAGAACAGGCCTATGAACAAACAGAGGAAATTGTACGTCGTTTAGAAGATGCCTTAGGCCAAGGAGACACTCTGATACAGGCAGCACAATCTCTGTCATTACCTATCAAAAAACTCGGCACATTTGATATTACCGGTACAAAACCGGATGGGGTGACTTTGGATGAAACGTATAAATCCGCAACATTATTACAAGATATTTTCTTATTAAATCCAAACGAAACATCTTCCGTTATAGAGTTCCAAAACGGTTATATCGTGGCGGAAGTAACAGACGTTATTGCTTCTGCTCCACAAGAATTTGATGATGCCAAACCGGCCCTCAAACAACTATGGATAACAGAACAACAAAAAAACAAATTAAATGAAACCGCCGAAAAAGTTTTACAACAAACACTGAACGGAAATGGATTACAAACACAAGGGTTATTTCAAAATTTAAACACAGAACAAAAAAACAATATTACTCGTGAAACGACTGACTTGCCAAATGCTGTTATGAAAACTGTGTTTTCTCAAAAAATCGGAAATAAAAATGCCGTCATAACCGAAATACCCGATGGAGTTGTGGTTTCTACGGTAACCTCTATCACAAAGGCCGATCCCAAAAAGGACGAATTCGGTGTTGGTGTTATAAAACAAAACTTAAAAACACAAACCGGAGAAGGCTTAGTCAACGAATTGATGGGGGCCTATGCTGATAAAATAGGGGTTACCGTCAATGAAAAAGTAATTACAGATGCTTTTGCGGCGTATCAAAACCAAGAATAAATCTGTTTTATCAAAAATTAAAAGTCCTTTCGGGAAATGAAAGGACTTTTTTTATTGCTTCCATAATATACAGCGGCTAATTATCTGAGGTGTTCAGAATTTATCGGTACGTTATTTGCCTTAACAACAACCCGTGGCTCACTCAACAATCTCATCAATGTTTTATCCCCCCATTTTAACGCATAATCATAAGCCGTATTTCCAAATTTATCGTTTGCCAAGCGATTCGCCCCTTTTTTCACTAATAACTCAACGGCATCATACTGTAATAAATCAGTTGCATGTATTAACGGTGTCCGTCCGTGTTTATCAGTCCTATTAATATCGGCCCCTGCATTTAATAGTACCTTGATAACCTCAAGATGCCCTTTTCTGGCAGCATAAATCAATGGGGTTTGACCACCGGCTCTATCTCGAGCCTCCTTATCCAACCCGTATTCTAACAAAACCTTAACCACTTGAGCATCTCCGAATCTGGCGGCATGAGTCAACAAGGTCCTGCCATACCTATTTTTAGTAAATTTATTGGCCCCGGCATTAAACAACATTTTAATAACTGCCGGATTTCCCATAAAAACAGCATGCATTAAGGGCGACCAACCCCGATCATCTGACTGATTAACATCAGCCCCCTGTTCTAATGATTTGGAAATATCATTCAGATTACCGTTACGAATCATAGATATTAAGTCACTTTGCATATAAAACTTCCTAAATTAACCAATCGTTTTATCAGTATAACACGAAATTGATTTTTTGTCAACATATTTTACAAACGGAGTATTTTACCCCCTCCAAAAAAGTTCCCGCCGGCCTAGCCGGTACTTTTCAAGATACAAAAAAAGGCCCTGCCGACCCAAGCGGTAGTTTTCAAGATACAAAAAACCTCTCTTTATCAGAGAGGTTAAAGGAAGTTAAGTTATACGAAAATATACAATTAAGCGGCCGGTTTTTTAAAGGCTGCAAATTTCTTATTAAACTTGGCCAACTGACCACCTGTATCCAACAAACGTTGAACACCTGTCCAAGCCGGATGAGACAAAGAGTCAATATCCAAGCGAACAGTATCACCGGCTTTGCCATATGTTGAACGTGTTTTATATTCGGTACCGTCCGTCATTACAACGGTAATTTCATGATAATCCGGATGAATGCCTTTTTTCATTTTTTTATCCTTTTCTGCTATATTTAAAACTGTTGTTTGCCTCTTATACACTAAAAAAAATAAAAATGCAAGTCTTTTTTATCTTTTTTCTACAATTTTTACAGTATCATTCACACTGCCCACAACATGTTCGGGTTTAATAAAGCGGGCACTATAAATATATTGAGTATTCGCATAAGATTTTAAAAACTGTTCAATCTCTCGCACACGAGCACTGGACACATCCATATCCGTTGACGCAGCTGTGGCAATGACATAACCACCACGTTTGGCAGCCAATCGTTCTGCCACACGGAACAGTATTTCTTTTTGAATTTCAGACAATTCAACTTGCCCCGGCTCAAAACGCAAAATGGTCGTACGTGCGTACTTAGAAGATTGGCTGACCAATTTCTTTTGAGTCGTTTTACCGACTGGTGCACTTAACGGAGCGAAGGTCGTTATCTTACGATTTTGTGTCAATTCCTGAGCTTGTGATTGAAAAGAACACACACACAATACTAATCCCAGAAAAGATAATAAAAAGTATTTCATTTTACCCCCTTACAATTTTTAAAACCTGATCTTTCAATTTGTAATTACCGGCAATAATCGTCTGACTGGCCATAATTTCATTAATATGTTTATGATCTTCAAAATCACTGATATATCCACCGGCTTCTTTAATCAACAAAAAGCCGACCGCTAAATCCCAAGACTTAAATTGAGTGGCGATATATAAATCCAACTGACCGGCCGCTACGGCTGCCATAGATAAAGTCGTACATCCGTTGTAACGAATAGAGGCTACTTTATCCACCAATCGTTCCATAATCTGACGATTTTTAGCACTGCTAAATCCATTACTGCCCACCAAAGAATACGGTAAATGAACACGTCCGGAAACACGCAAACGCATATTACCGGTCGGTGTCATCAAGAAAGCCCCCTGTCCTTTTTCGGCATAATATAACTCGTTTGTTACAGGGTTAAAAGTGACCCCCGCAATCACTTCATCTTTATGTTTTAAAGCCACAGAAACGGCAAAACACGGAATAGCATGCAAAAAGTTCGTTGTACCGTCAATCGGGTCAATAATCCACGTATACTCACATCCGTTTTTAGGAGAAATATCCGATCTTTCTTCGGTAATAACCCCATAATCCGGACGATCTTCGGACAACTTTTCAATTAACGTTTTTTCGGCCAACATATCGGCATTGGAAACAAAATCCCCCGGCCCTTTTAGGGATACTTGTAGAGAGGATATTTCGCCAAAATCCCGAACCATGCGCCGACCGGCAGCCCGAACGGCCTTAACCATAATGTTCAAATTTGGGGACAACGCCGCAATCATCTGTTCTTCACGTGTTTCGGGACGCTTTCGCATTGTTTGAGCACGGGGCGTAATACGCCGATGTTCCATTTTGACTTCGGCCATTATTTTGCCCTCTCAACGTAAGTTGTATCGGCAGTTGCCACCACGATTTTTTCACCCGTTGTTACAAACGGCGGAATCATCACACGCATACCATTGTCCATCATCGCAGGTTTATAGGACGTTGTAACCGTTTGACCTTTAATATACGGTTCTGTTTCAACAACAGTTAAAATAACGTGTTGCGGCAAAGAAACGCCCACCGGACGACCTTCAATTAAATTCATGGTCACATCCATATTGTCTTGCAAAAAGCCGACGGAATCACCCATCATATCGGCAGGAATTTCCATTTGATCATACGTTTCTTTATTCATAAAGAACAATTTATCACCTTCACTGTATAAATACTGGCAATCAATTGTTTCGCTCATTAATTTTTCAACTGTATCAGCCGTACGGAATCGTTCATTTGTTTTATTTCCGGAGTTAATATCCCGCATTTCCACTTGGATATAAGCCCCACCCTTACCCGGTTTTGTAATAGCTGTGTTTAAAACTGTCCATTGTCTGCCGTTGTGTTCAATAATCCATCCGGCACGAATTAAGTTAGCTTGTTGTTTCATATTTACGATCCTTTTTTAGTTAATTGTTGAAAAATTATTTTTAATAATAGCAAAAAATTCTTCAAATTTCAAGTACAAAATAAAACTTTTTAACAAACGGTCATTTTTGTGAAAAATACTTTCTCCTCTTGACGCACAAATATTACCGTTTTAAATATAAGAAAAAAGGGAGAATAAAATGGTTGAGACAGATAAATGGTTAGTCGGAGCCGTTCTGCTGGACAGTTATGGCGGAGCAACTTTGCTAACCGACACGCAAGTGATGAAGTGGAAACCCAAAAACGGCATTTTATGGATACATTTAAATTTATCGCACCCTGAAGCTATCCGTTTTTTGCAAAACGATGTGTATCTGGATGAATGGACAAAAGAAACCCTCTCCAATACCTTACAATCCCGCCCGCGCAGTGTTATTCACAAAAACGGTTTGTTGCTTGTCATACGAACGGTCAATCTGACCCCTCGTTCGGAACCGGATGATATGGTATTCTTGAGAGTGTGGGCAACCAAAAATCGCATTATTACGGTTCGCATTCATCCTGCCATCTCGTTCAAAGAAATCATGAGCGATTTTTATGAACATTCCGGCCCCAAAAACACGCCGCAATTAATTGAAGTTATTTTAGAAAACACCCTAAACTCCACAGCCGACACCGTATCCGACATGGAAGAGTACCTAGATGATATAGAAGAAAAAATTATTTCCCATAAAATGCATCAAACATTATCAGATAACTTAACGGAATTAATGCGCAGATTGGTTATTATGCATCGTTTTTTAACACCGGAACGAGAAGCGTTAGATATCCTATCCCGTCATCCCATTCCATGGAATGATAATCCACCGATTTATCTGACAAAAGACAGCTTTCATCGCATGCAACGTATCATTGAGGATATTTCCTTACTGAAAGAAAGAGTCCGTATTAATCAAGAAGCATTAAATCAACATGATGTTAAACAAAGCCAAAAAAATATGTATATGCTGTCTGTTATTGCCACAATTTTTTTGCCTCTGTCATTTTTAACAGGATTATTCGGTATGAATGTCGGTGGCATACCCTTTTCAGACGCCCCCTATGGATTGGCCGTCACTGTCAGTTTTATTGCCCTCATCGGTTTATTACTGGCCTATTTATTTAAACAGGCAAAATGGTTGTAACTTCTTGACAAGGATGATGAAGTCTTTTATACTGCCTGAAAAATACCATTTTTTTCAGGAGACAGACGGATGGCCCAAACATCTTTGTTACGTAAATCACTGAACAATGTTTTTTATGGCGGTGTTGCAACCAGCGCCATGGATACACTGGCCACCGGTCCGTTTTTAATTGCCTATGCTTTAATGTTCGGAGCCGGAAATATAGCTATCGGTTTTTTGGGTGCCATTGGTTTTGTCGGCAATTTAATGCATTTATTGTCCGCTTATTTAATCGAAAACGGCAAAACACCAAAACAAATATCTGTTTTATTTTCCGCTTTATCTCGCCCGTTTTATCTGGTGGCATCAATTTTGGCTTTCTGGGCGGGTTCTCCTTGGGCATTAGCTGTATTAATCGGGTGTTTTTCGGCCACATACATGATTGGCTCAGTTGCCGGCGGAGCATGGTTACCATGGATGAAGTCTTTGGTACCGGCCAACTTAATGGGGCGTTTTTTTTCGCATCGTTTTAAATGGATGATGATTGCGAAAATTATATGCTATGGGGCGGGAGCGACCCTCATTTGGTATGTTGAAAAATATCATACATCAAACACGATTTTTGCCTATTCTATTTTATTGGGTATCGCCTTTATAATCGGTTTATACGGCGTTTATACCTTGACACAAGTCGAAAATAAAAAAGTATCATACCAAAAAACAGACTCTTTTTTGAAAAAAACAGCTCATACATTTAAAAACAAACCCTTTAAAAGTTTATTGATGTATTTAGGCTCTCTTAATTTTGCCGTCAATTTTATTACACCGTTTATGACGGTATTCATGTTAAAAATACTGGGCTTTTCAACCCCGATTGTCGTTATTTTAACCGTTATTTCACAATTTACACATGCTTTCAGTGTTAAATCTTGGGGAAAAATGGCCGACAAAAAAAACTGCCAAAAAATCTTACAAAAATCCGTACCATTATTTATGATTTGTGTCGCCTTATTTATGCTGTGTTTGTTTATTCCAAACAAAACGATTGTTTTATCCGTCCTCATCGGTATTCATTGCCTGTTGGGTATCAGCCAATCTGCCATTACATTGGGAATGAATAATATGTCATTATTACATATCCCGGAACAAGATGCTTCGATTTATCTATCCGTCAACAGTGTGTTTAAATCCTTTATGTCGGCATTTGCTTCCGTCAGTGCCGGTATCATATTAGACGGCATTTTATGGAGCATGAATCATACATGCTCCACGCCGGAAGAAGCCATTCAATGGGGGTGGAGCATCTTTTTTGTTTTATCGTTAATCTTATGTGTCGTTACATTCCCTTTATTGAAAGATATGCGTAAATGTTCCACAAAATAGCCGTTTTTATCTTTTTCTTTTGTTTTGGAATCGGGTACGCCTTAAACCCGTTAAAACCCAAGATACACATTTACATTGATTATGCGACGACACCGGCATTATTGCAAATGATTGATTTCATTCATCAACCGGTTCGAGACAAAAAATTCATTTTTTGGAGGCGTTTTCCCAATTTACATGAACGGGTGAATTTATCTGACTATAATGCCATTCAAATTCAGTTACCGATAGCGGAAAACAAAAACAATCTGTCTTGGGATATTGTGGTACAAAATATTCAAATGATATACGATCAAAATCCAAAGGCCGAGTATATTATCCATTCGAATCTCTGGTGGAACGGCTTATTAATTCCAATCTTAAAAATCATTCCCCGCGAACAAATTCATCATCTGTATGTTTATGAAGACGGACTATCAAATGTCGTTCATTCAAGAAAATATTATACGTTTTTGATAAACCCTGAAAACAATGACTATAAAACTGACCTAATGAACATCTTTAAAGACCAAAAAAAATATTCGCATCATTATGACTTAACATTTCACACCCTGTACCCGACAACTTATTATTTTGGATTTGTTGATTACATAAAAACCAACAGCTCATTTAACTTGTTTGTACAATTTATTGGTGATAAAAACATACGAAACATTGACTGGACCGAGATAGCAAGACACTTAACCCCGAAACAAAAAAAAGCTTTGTTTTCTTTAATCGGATTTGACGTGAATCACTATAAGCAACAAATTCAAAACAAAAAAGTTGATTTTATTCTGCTTCGCAGCTCTCATACGGAAGAAGAAGAACAAATCAAAACAATCAGTACCTTATTTAAAAATTATGATAGAAACAGAGTGTTGGTTTTAAAAGAACATCCCCACCTGGCTCACCGAGTTATCGCGACACAAATTCAAAAAAATATTCCCAACACCGTTATATTTCCAAAACATATCCCATTCGAGGTATTAATTCTGGCAGATTTAATGCCGGATACTGTTTCCGGATACGCCAGCAGTGTCTTTTTTTCAGTTCCTCCGGAAAAAATTAAGTATTACATTACGGCAAACAAAGATTATTACTTGCCTTTTCTAAAAAAATTAAATATGCTCGGTGACGAAAAAATCATCCAATCAATGAAAGAAGAAAAATAATGAATATTGCTTTTATCCCCGTTCGTGGCAATTCAAAATCCATTCCGATAAAAAACATCAAACCATTAATGATGAAACCATTAGTATATTGGGCAACTAAAGCCGCCAGCGATAGTCCGATTATTGATAAAGTGATTGTTGCGACGGACAGCACACAAATTAAACAAACGGTTTTATCGTTTAACTTACCAAAAGTTGAGGTATATGATCGTGATCCGGAAAATGCTCAGGATACCTCTCCGACTGCCGATGTTGTATTGGAATATTTGAATAAATATAATTATGCCGATAATGATTTATTTTTCTTATTGCAAGCCACTTCTCCTTTGACAGAAACAGAACATGTAACGGGTATTTATGAAAAAATGATGGCTGATCAGGCAAATAGCGCCCTCACTTGCGTACGTGAAAAACGTTTCTATTGGACCGAAGACGGACATCCGATTAACTATGATTATATGAACCGTCCAAGACGTCAAAATTTTGCCGGAACTCTGATGGAAAATGGTGCTATTTATTTAGCCCATATTGGAAACATCAAAAAAAACAATGGCATTTTATTGTGTGAAAAAGTATCCGTTTATGAAATGCCTCCTTATACAGCCGTTGAAATTGACGAACCGGATGATTGGTTAATTCTTGAGGCGTTGATGAAAAAATATAAAACACCCACCCCGACAAATTCGCTATAAGCCTTTGTTTTTTTTACAACAAAAAAAATCAAACACAATCATCCGGTTTATTTATAAACAAAAGCGATCAATCGATCGCTTTTTTCTTCACTACTTCAAAATTATTTTTTGGGTTTCATAAGAGGCCTACCAACACCTTTGTACTCAAAACCATTGGCAACTGCAGCCTCATGATCAATTTGGTTACGCAAATCAATAATTTTATTACCTCGCATCAACGATTTAGCACGAGCTAAATCCAACCCTTTAAATTGACGCCATTCAGTCAACACCAACATAACATCGGCATCTTCCAAAGCCTCATATTCATTTGCCACATATTTGACTTTGCGCCCCAACATTTTTTTGGCATTTTCCATAGCTTCCGGATCATAAACGATTAATTTAGGTTGTGTATGTGTAATCCGTGCAATTGTATTATGTTTTTTCTTTAAAAGTGCTTCAATGACTTGCATTGCCGGAGATTCACGACAATCATCTGTTCCACCTTTAAAAGCCAATCCCAAAATACCAACACGTGGTTTACGAATGCCCTTAATAACCTTTAACACTTCATCCGCGATTCGTTCTTTACGTAACGCATTTTTTTCAATGGTATTTTCAATCAACGATAAATTGACATTATTTTGGCGTCCCATATAGGCCATAGCCATTGTATCCTTTGGAAAACAAGAACCACCATAACCCGGTCCCGGATTTAAAAACTTATTTCCGATTCGACTATCGGTTCCCATACCTTGCGCCACTTCGGCAATATCGGCACCCGTTTTTTCACAAAAATCCGCCATTTCATTAATGTAATGAATTTTCATTGCCAAAAAGGCATTTGAGGCATACTTAATTGTTTCGGCAGACCGTCTGCGCACACATAAGATTTGAGATTTTCCTTCAAAATCTTTATAGAGTTCTTTCATAACGGCTCTGGCCCGTTCGCTGTCGGTACCGATAACAATGCGGTCCGGATTAAAGAAATCATGAACGGCAAACCCTTCACGCAAAAATTCCGGCAAAGAAATAATATCGCATTCTGCCGTTGGATTAACTTCACGAATAATGGCTTCAACGGCCTCACCCGTACCGACCGGCACAGTTGACTTTGTCGCCACAACCGTATAACCGGACAAATGAGGCGCTAACTCTCTGGCCGCGGCATGAATAAATTTCATATCGGCCTCTTTCGTTACCGGATGAGGAGGCGTTCCAACGGCAATCATAACCACATCGGCAGACGGAATAGCATCCGCTTTTGAGGTTGTAAAGTGCAACCGCCCTTCCCGAATATTTTTGGTCATTAAAGCCTCTAAACCCTCTTCAAACAAGGTAATTTTACCGGCATTTAATGCCTCAATTTTATTTTTATCCGTATCAATACAGGTCACTTGATGCCCCAGTTCGGCAAGACCAACGCCGGTCGGCAATCCGACATATCCCGTTCCGATAATGGCTATTTTCATTGGTTTATCCTTTCATAAAATAACAATGAGTTCACTTTAGAATACTTTTATTATCTTTTCAAGCCTTTTATCTTGATTTTTTAAATATCTTAAATTATGATGCCTATAGAAAAGGAGAACAAAAATGAAAAAAATATCGATTGCCATTTTAATGTGTTTAACCATTTTAGGATGTAAAGACGAATATAATCTGACACCTCAAGAAAAAACATGGTTTCAATCATGCAAAGAACGTCTAAAAGATAAAGAGGCGTGCTTAACAGAGGTTTTGCTTAACCGAGAAACAAAAAAACTGACCGGTATTGAATATACCTTAAACAATGCTCCCGAGGATGCCATCATTACACTGACTTTTTCCGACACTGATAACCGCTACTTTGGACAAGTTGTCAATCGGTATTTTGGAACCTATGAATTTAGACCCGATGGAAAATTGACATTATCCGGTGCCGCCTCCACATTAATGTTGGGCCCCAGCGAATTAATGCAAACGGAACAAGATTATTTACAAAATCTGACAAAAGTCATCGGTTATACAGCCTCTGATACAGGATTAATGTTAGAACTATCTGACGGAACATCCTTAGAATTCACCAAAACACCTAAATAAAAAATAAGGTGAATTCATAACAATACTTTTCTAAAGAATTGTATTTTAGCCGACAACATCAACCGGTTTCATAAAAATTTATCTGTCACGAAAAGGGTCGTTTTTGTGACAGACTTTGTTTTGTTGTTTTTAATGATTTTAACATCGCATAAAATAATTAAAAAATCAACACAAAATCAATCAATTATTTTATTTTTTTATTTT
>JAZKXP010000072.1:0-2492 GCA_045611665.1 Alphaproteobacteria bacterium
ATACGTTAGCGATACGACGCAATCCGCGTAATTCCAAATCCATTGTTAAAAAAGCCAAATCATATAACGTATCAATGCAATCTAAGGAATCGTTATATTCTATCGGGCTGAAAAATAAAAATTTTCCGTTGTCGTAGGCAATATTAGACAACAATAAATCCCCATGGCATTTTTTGACATGTCCGCTTTTTTGACGGAATTTAATCAAGCTTTCATTTTTATGTAAAATTTCCAAACTATGACGGGTAAGCGTATTTAATTCGGTTAAATTAATACAGCTTGGAAAACAAGATAAAATGGATTCATTTTCTAAAATGATATTTTTGATAACGTCTATTCCCCATTTTGAGTGGAATGTTTTTGCCTTTGTATGCAAATCGGCCAGATGTTCCGCTAAATCCATTGCTTCAAAACGATCAAAATCGGACGAGGGCAGACGAAAACTTAAAATGGCCTTGTTCGGTAATCTTTTTTCCACAATAACGGTATCAATTTCTTCCCCGGCATGGCCGCCGATTTTAATTTTTCCGTTTTGTAATCGACGTATGGGTTTTACACCGACAATCAAATGCGGAGCATAAACCGTACTGCGCTTCATTTCGGCAATACAGGCCAATTTTCTTTTTTCTGGCGTTGAAAAATCAACACTGGGGTAAACGACGGCTCGTTTGAGTTTATACACATATTCACCGGCAAAAAATATTAAGGCAATATGTGAACGTCGAATGCTGACCCTGTCAACGGAGTTGCCATACGTTTCGGGAGAACTTAATGCCTCAATAACATCGCTTTGGTCAGATAAAATCATGGTTGTTTCACCTTATGTAAATGTGGTTCAATGTGAATGATAACTTGCGCCTCAGGTACGGCCGAGATAATTTTTTCTTCAATTTCATCGGAAATATCATGGGCTTTTTCCAACGTTAAATCTTTGTCTAAATGAATGCAAAACTGAATGAAGATACACTCTCCGGATTGTCTGGTTTTTAAATCGTGCATTTCTTTTACGGCATCAAAAGACAGTGTCAGATCTTTAATTTTTTTACGAAAGGCCGGAGGCATTTCCGTATCCATCAACATCCTAAAAGATTCAACAATAATTTGATAAACGACAATCAACAAATAAACGGCAACGCCGATACCGAACAGAGCATCGACACTGGTCCATCCTAAATAACAGCTGACTAACATAGAAACAATAACGCCGATATTCATTAAAATATCACCGGTATAATGAGCCATATCGGCCTTAATGGATAATGACCCCGTCACCTTGATAACATACTTTTGAAAGCGGGTTAAAAAAACGGTCAGAATTAATGCAAAAACGGTTATGCCGATACCAAGACCGATATCGGTAATTTCTTGCGGTTCGAATAATCTGTGAATAGATTCTTTGAGTAAAAATAATGCCGCTACCCCAATGATAAACGCTTGAGAAACACCGCCTAAAGCTTGTGCCTTTCCATGACCGAACCGATGGTGATTATCGGCCGGTTCCGTTGCATGACGGATGGCGATTAAATTAACGGTTGATGTCATGGAATCTTGAATAGAATCAAATAAACTGGATAAAATAGCCATTGATCCCGTGATTAAAAAGGTGATTAATTTTAAAATAATCAAAACAAAGGCCACCGCCATAGATGCCAGTGAGGCCGTTTTCATCAGTTTATTGTTTCTGCTTCTTTGTGTCATATTGTTTTTATAATGTATTTTTTAAAATTTTTCCATAGATTTTTTTGCATTTTAGCCTATATTGTAGTATAACAAAGCATTAAAGGAGTGTTTTTATGGCAAGTTTATATGATTTATTAGGGGTTTCTAAGACAGCAACGGCTGGTGAAATTAAAAAAGCGTATCATAAATTGGCCCGTTCGTTACATCCTGATGTAAATCCGGATAAAACAGCCGCCGAAAAATTTAAAAAAGTCAGTGCGGCTTATGAAATTTTATCTGATTCGGATAAGCGTAAACGCTATGATGAAGGCTTGATAGATGAAAACGGAAATCCGACGCCGTTTGGAGCCAGTGCCTACGATAATGCCGGTTTCGGCGGTAGTTATGGCGGTAACGGCAGATATCAAACCTATAATATCAATCCGGAAGATTTAGCCGGTATGTTTGGTGCGGGTATGGGAGGATTTAATTTTTCTGATTTGTTTGGTATGGGGGGGATGGGAGCTGCCGGAAGCAGCAAACGCCGAACACATACGCAAAATGCCTATGGCGGAGGGCAAGATGTGACCTATACGTTAAATGTTGCGTTTGATTTATCTGTGACGGGCGGAGAAACAACGGTTGGTCTTGCGAATGGGAAAAATTTAAAAATTAAAATTCCCGCCGGTGTAACGAATGAATCAACGTTGCGTTTAAAGGGGCAGGGAGAAGCCGGATATAGCGGGCAAAAGGGCGATGCTTTAATTAATATTAAGGTGCAACCGTCCTCCTTGTACACGCGTGAAGGCAATAACATTTTGTTAAATGTTCCG
>JAZKXP010000073.1:0-4745 GCA_045611665.1 Alphaproteobacteria bacterium
CCCTGTTACATTCACACAAATCAAGTTGGGTTCGGTTTCACCGACCGAATCATAAATAAAATCGTCTAAACTCGGGAAAGAAAAACTGTATTCGTACGGGCTTTGCGGGTCAATCTCCATATCCGGAAATTCCCCTGTTTCCACAATTTGGCGGACCGTATTTGGATATTTTGTTTCTTGGTAAATCAGACGAATGTCTTGCAAGATTTGATTGGCACGGTGTTTGTTGATGCCGTAATTGTATCCCGCAATACCGCCGATGGTCAGCACACCCATAACCGCCAAAACACCGATAGTTTCCACCATAGAACGACCAGAGTCATTTTTATATTTCACGTTAAACCTCCATAATAAAAAAATCGCTGAAAACTCAGCGACTGGAAGTTCCTAACTATTTCACACGATATAGTGCAGCATATTCACCGCTTGGCTTATTTTGCCGCCTTCCAGCCAGGCTGGAAAGCGTATTATTCCGTCCCTACGCTTGGGACGCGTGTGAAAAGAGGTTAGGACACCTCAGTCTCTGAATTTTATTCAAAAACCGAGTTTACTTTATTCAAAATAGACGTTAAAATCAAGCATTATTTTTTATAGCAATAAAAATATAAAAAATCCTTTTCTTTTTGACCGGAGTATGATATAACCTATCACAGTTTTATTTATAAGAAAGGATAAAGTATGCAACAACAATTAGACGAGTTAAAATCAAGTGTTTTAACGGCCATTTCTGATGCCGCTTCTTTACCGGCGTTGGATGAGGTTCGTGTGGGTGTTATGGGTAAAAACGGAAAACTGACTGCCATGATGAAGGGGTTAGGGGCCTTATCACCGGATGAACGTAAAGCGATGGGGCAGTTGTTGAATGTGGTTAAAGAAGAAATTGCAACGGCAATTGAAACGAAAAAAGCTGATTTGGAAACGGCAGCTTTAAATGCAAAATTGGCTACGGAAACGGTGGATGTGACTTTGCCGGTTCGCCCCGAAACGCATAGTGGGCGTATTCATCCGGTTTCTCAAGCGATGGAAGAAATGCTGACCATTTTTGCTCAAATGGGATTTGAATTGGCCGATGGTCCGGATATTGAAGATGACTGGCATAACTTTGAAGCCTTAAATATTCCGCAAAGCCATCCGTCTCGTCAAATGCAAGCGACTTTCTTTATGGATAAAACGGCAGATAAGGTATTACGGACTCAAACATCCGGTGTGCAAATTCGGACAATGGAAAAACACAAATTACCGATTAAGATTGTGGCTCCGGGTCGTGTGTATCGGTGCGATTATGATGCGACCCATACACCAATGTTCCACCAAATTGAAGGATTAGTCATTGATAAAAAAACGAATTTGGCTAATTTAAAAACAGTGTTAACCGAATTTATGAAATTATTCTTTGAAACGGATGACGTTACACTCAGATTCCGTCCAAGTTATTTCCCGTTCACAGAGCCGTCTTATGAGGCTGATGTCGGTGGGGTTTTGGCTCGTGCCATTGGCAAGGAATGGTTGGAATTGCTCGGATGCGGTATGGTCCATCCGAATGTATTGCGCAACTGTGGTATTGATCCGGATGAATATCAAGGCTTTGCATTCGGTTGCGGTGTTGACCGTTTTGCGATGATGAAATACGGAATTCCGGATTTGCGCAGTTTCTTTGATGCCGATATGCGTTGGATTAAACACTACGGATTTATGGCTGGCGATATGCCAAATATTTTAACGGGTCTTTCATTAACAAACGGTTCTAAAAGATAGGGGATAAAAGATGTTAGTATCACTTTCATGGTTAAAACAATATTTAGATACAAATGCAACGGTGGCAGAAATTGCCGATAAACTCACCTCTATCGGTTTAGAGGTGGAAGGTGTGGAAGATCGGGCTACGGCTATGGCCGATTTTATCGTGGGCGAAATTGTGGCTAAAGAAAAACACCCTAATGCCGATAAATTAAATGTGTTGACGGTGAATGCCGGTACGGAAAACTTACAAATTGTTTGTGGGGCTCCGAATTGTTATGTCGGTATGAAATCGGTTTTGGCTAAGGTTGGCACGATGATTCCGCACTATGGCGAAAAATTGGAAAAGGGCGTTATCCGAGGCGTTGAAAGTTTCGGGATGATGTGTTCCGAACGTGAACTGGAAATCGGTGATGACCACAGCGGTATTATTGATTTGAAAACGGATAAACCGGCCGGTACGCCTGTTTCCGAAGTGATTAAATCCGAAGTCGTCTTTGATATTAACGTAACGCCAAACCGTGGCGATTGCTTTGGGGTAAAAGGGGTCGCCAGAGATTTGGCCGCTACCGGTATCGGGACTTTTATTGATAATCCGGCTGAAGCAATTCAAGGCACATTTAAATCCCCGATTGATGTGAAAATTGAAGATGAAAATTGTCCTCAATTTGTTGGTCGTTATATTAAAGGCGTTAAAAATGTGCAAAGTCCGGATTGGTTGAAGGACAGATTAATTTCCGTGGGCCTGCGTCCAATTTCGGCTTTGGTTGATATTACAAACTACTTGAATATCGGTGAATGCAGACCGCTTCACGTTTTTGATGCCGATAAAGTGGCCGGTAACTTGGTTGTGCGTTCTGCTATTGAGGGTGAAACATTAAAGGCTTTGGATGAAAAAGAATATACCTTAAAATCCGGTATGACGGTGATTGCCGATGATAACGGCGCTCAAAGTATTGCCGGTGTAATGGGGGGAGAACCGACGGGATGTAGTGATGATACGGTTAATGTCTTTTTGGAATCGGCTTACTTTACACCATTATCTATTGCCTCTACAGGCAGATTACTGAACGCCGAATCGGATTCTCGCTCTCGTTTTGAACGTGGGATTGATCCAGCCAGTGCCGTCCAAGGTAATGAAATTGCCACAAAATTAATTTTAGATATTTGCGGTGGTGAAGCCTCTGAAATTATTGTGGCGGGGGCTGAACCTGCTTGGGCACATGAAATTGATTTTGATTTTGGGCAAGTGCAACGCTTGACCGGTATGGAAATTGCCCACGATAAAATGGTGGAAATTTTGGAAAAATTGGGCTTTGGGGTCAATGGTACTAAGGTTTCTGTTCCGTCTTGGCGCACAAATGATGTCCGTCAAAGTGCCGATTTGGTGGAAGAAATTGTCCGTATTTACGGCCTTGATGAATTGCCTGAGGCGCCAATGCGTACGGATATGCCGCTGAAGGGGATGCTGACGATCTTACAACGCCGTGAAATGATTGTACGCCGGACGTTGGCCGCTCGTGGTTTAAATCAAGCACTCACCTGGTCTTTTATGGATTCCAAACTGGCCAAACATTTTGATAGTAAAGGGATTAAATTGGCGAACCCGATTGCGTCGGATTTAGATGAAATGCGTCCCAGCTTGATTCCGAATTTACTGACTGCCATTAAACGTAATCAAGACAGAGGGATTGCAGATGTGCAACTGTTTGAAGTCGGTCCGGAATTTTATTCCACTGAACCTACCGAACAACGTCTTGTTGCTGCAGGGGTTAGAGCAGGGGCTTGGACACCGAAACATTGGGCTGAACAATCCCGCAATGTGGATGTGTTTGATGCTAAGGCAGATGCGATTGAAGCACTCGCCAGTATGGATGCTCCGCAAACACAAACATTCCGTAAAGCGCCAAGTTGGTATCATCCGGGTCGTTCCGGCAGTTTGTGTTTAGGTAAAAATGTGTTGGCTCACTTTGGTGAAATTCATCCGGCGATTTTGAAGCTGCTTGATATTAAAACACCGGTTGTGGGATTTGAAGTCTATATGGATAATATGCCGGCGCCGAAATCGGCTAAATCCAAACACCAAAAACCATTTAAGGCTTCTAACTTGATGCCATTGACACGTGATTTTGCCTTTGTGATGGATAAAGATGTAGATGCCGAACGCGTCATGAATACCATTAAAGGTGTGGATAAAGAAAAAATTACGGCTGTATCCATCTTTGATGAATATATGGGAACAAACTTGCCGGAAGGTAAAAAATCCTTAGCTGTTAAAGTTCAAATTCAACCGGTTGATAAGACCTTGACGGACAGCGATATTGAAATCTTGTCCACGCAAATTATCAATATGGTTAAGAAAAATACCGGTGCCGAATTACGCGCCTAAATGATGACGATAAACGACAGGCCTCTGAAATCAGAGGCCTTTATCTTTATTTGCTCGCCGGAGCGTTTATGCACGACCTGCCATCGGCGGATTTAATTTGACCAGTTAGACAGAGAAGACATTTTCCAGATTTATCATTATTCGTTGTGGCATAATACCGATTTGCACATTTATCACATTCAGTTTTTGAGGTGTTTCTGTCTTCTATTTTACCGGTACACGCATAGCAACCAGAATAGTTGTTATCCCAAACCCAAACTTTATTATCCGGACAAATACATTCGGTATGTTCGGTATTTGCCGTGGCCCCAAAAGAAGCACAATTAACGCATAGATTATTAAAATGACTGTACCAAGCAAATTGTCCGTTTCCGTTAATTTCTCCGCAGGCTGAGCAGTTGGCTTTAGAAATGTTGTTTCTAAACGCAAAACGACTTTTGCAGTTGACACAAGCTCCACTTAAATGCATCACATTCGAATTGACATCCATACATTTTTGGCAATATTCTTTAGTTACTACGGAAATATTTACATTTGAACACGGAAAACAATTTGTATCACTACCCCAATTGGGATCATAACCATACATCATATTCCCGCACCGGTGGCAATTTTCTTG
>JAZKXP010000074.1:0-43789 GCA_045611665.1 Alphaproteobacteria bacterium
GCCGGATTCGCAAAATCATAAATTGTTGTTTCTTTGTCCCATTCGGCCAGAGAGAGTGTGGCTCGCCCTTGACTGGCTTGTGTCATTAAATCAACGGTTCTTAAGGAAATATCGTGCATTGTTTGATTCGCTCGGTATTTGTTCATCCCGTAACTGTATCCTGCGATAGCGCCAACAGACAGGACGCCGATAATCGCCAAAGTGCCCAGCATTTCCACCATAGAACGGCCGTTTTCTAAAGTATGTTTTGTATTCATTTGTTGTCCTTTCTTAATAAAACAAATCGCCTCAGGCGAGGCGACTGGAAGCAGACAACTATTAACACATATAGTACAGCATATTCACCATAGGCTTATTCTGCTGTCTTCCAGCCGGGCTGGAATTGATATTGTCCCATCAAAGGACGTGTGTTAATGAGGTTGTCTGACCCCAGAACAAGATACGCCTGTTCCAAAGGGTATCCTAAACAATGTCGATATAAAAATCAAGCCTTATTTTGCAAAAAAATCCCCTCGTGAAAGAGGGGAGGAACCGATGAATTAAAAAATTTAATTGAAGTTACGGATAAGATTTTCAACCACGATGGTCAGATTGGTTGTGAAAATTTTAATCGCGATAGCCAATAATATGACCCCAAACAGTTTTTGAATCATAATCAAGATGCTTTTACTGACGACTTTTTCGATTCGTTTTGAAGCAACCAAGACACCATAAATAACAAAGACGTTTGCCAATAACGCAATCAAAATATTAATATCATGATATTGCGCACGAATGGATAACAAGGTTGTCAGTACGCCGGATCCCGCCAATGTCGGAAAAACAACGGGCATGAAGGTTGCATCTTTTTCGGCTTCGGATCCTTCTTTGAAAAACTCGGTATTTAAAATCATTTCTAAAGCAATCAAAAAGATAACGATAGAACCGGCAACGGCGAAGGTGGAAATATCCAATCCGAATAATTTTAAAAATGCCTCACCGATATAAAAGAAGCTTAAAAACATGACTAAGGATAAAATAGCCCCTCTTTTGGGGTTAATTTCCTTACCCTTATTATTTAATCTCACTAATAAAGGTAGGGCACCAACCGCATCAATAATGGCGAATAAGACGATAAATGCACTTGTGCATTCGCGTAAATCAAATGAAGTAAGCATGATAAAATCTCCTGTTGTTATTTTCGTAATCAAGAATCATAATACGAAAAAAAATAAACGCAAGTAAAATTATTTCCTTTTAAAAAAATAATACTTGATTTATGTGCAAAAAAAATTTAGTGTAAAGATATTCAATAATGAAAGGAAAAATTATGACCTATTTTCGCTGTCTTTTAATTATTTGTTTAGGGATTGTTACGGTTGCCGGATGTAGCTATGAACGTTTGGAACCTTCTTTTAAATCTGAAGATACTTTCACGACGGATGGTAATTTGCAATCAACCCCGAATTTCGCTCAATTTCGAGAAATTCCCGTTCCTGAAAAGGCAACAATGGATTTGAAAAAAACGATGTTATTCGGTAATGATCCATTGATTGGACGATTGGCATTTTCCGCACCGTACAGTCAATCAAACCTGTTTGATTTTTATATGCAGGAAATGCCGAAATTCGGATGGCGTGAAATTACGGTGATTCGTTCGGCTAACAGCTTTTTGACTTTCTCTAAGGGAAATCGGGTGGCGACGATTCAACTCAGTACAACTGCCGTCAGCGGAACCGATGTCATTTTTGATATTTCCATCGGTAAAAGCCTACAGGCAGAGGCGGGATACTAAACGATGTCAAATAAAAGCATCATTACTAAAATACAAAATCAAATCGGATCCATTGATGCCGAGATTTTGAGTTTGTTGGTGCGTCGGTTTGAAGCGGTCAAAGCTTTATCGGTTCAAGAAAATATCCCCGAGGATGAAATTTCCTATCGTCCGGATAGAGAGGCTAAGGTTTTACGTAATGCGTTGGGGCAAAATAACGGAATGTTACCGGTGCCGTCTTTATCAAAAATTATGCGTGAAGTTATCTCAATCGAACAGCAAATTCACAAATCGTTTCAAGTTGCGGTTTATACGAAAGAACGATCTCAAGAGATGTTGGAGTTGGCTAAAGATCATTTTGGAACGAATTGTCGGTATATTCCGTGTTTATCTTTGTCTCAGGCCATTCAAAAAGTGGATTCGGATGAGGCCGGTGTGGCGGTTTTGCCATCGTTTGAGGGGGCAGAAGAATCATGGTGGACGACATTATCTTGCGGGTCTCACGAAACATTAAAAATCGTTTCTAAAGTACCGTTTTTAAAGAAAAAAAATTCTGTGGGCAAGGAAGCTTTCGTTATTGGCAGAGCGCCTTTTTTACCGACGGGATTTGATCGGACATTGTTTGCAATTGAAATGAGTTCTCAAACCAGTATTGCATCCTTAAAAACATTGTTGGAGGATACCGGATTGGTTGTTCATCAAGTATGGCCGGCCTATCATTTGTCTCGTATTTATTTATTTGCCGTTGAATTGGACGGATACATTACGCCGGATGATAAACGTATTTTGGCCTTTCAAAAAAAACAAGAAAAAAATATTTTCTTGATGCGTCCTATTGGCGGATATGCAACTCAAGGGGTGATGGAGTAGTACATGGGTATTTTACATCGAATTTTTACTCCTAAAAAAAAGAATTCTCCGGATGTGTTAGGACGATATCCCGAGTATATGCAAGTACACGCATTGCCGGAAAGACGGTATTTGAAAACATCACGATTGCTGGCTATTTTTATCTTAATTAATTTGGGAATTATGTTATCTTTAGCGGGCATTTGTACTTATTTGATAGAACGTATTGATATTTCTATTGCATCTCGTCGGGCTGTTAATTTGTTTTATATTGATACCGAAAAAAAACGTCTGATGCCGGCAGAACATACTCAGAAAACGGTTTCCGCCGGTCAATTAATGGTTGAGGCGGCTTTGCGTCAATATATTATGGAACGTCATACAATTATATGGGATAATGATAAACAAGGCAGGTTGTGGGGGCAGGGCAGCTTTGTCCAAGGATTGTCAGCCGCTAAGTTTGTTTATAACCCTTTTATGGCCGCCGCTAAACGAGAATTGGAAGAATCTCGAGCCAAAGGGTATGTTCGGGATGTGCATTTATATGAATTGGAATTAATTTATGAAAACATGTGGCAAGCGATTATTGATACATTCGATATGCCGGTTCCGGATCCGTTTAATCCGCTGTGCGAATGTTCGGATAATTCGCCGGAATGCATTGCCTGTAAAAAAGAACATACATCCAATCGTCAACGCTATAAAATTTTTATTCGGGCTAATTTTTCAAATCTGAGAGGGACCGGAAATCCATTGGGTATTTCGATTTACTCTTATCATGTTATCCCAATGGTTGTGCGGGATAACAGCTTTTGGGATACGCCTCGGGCTTTAAAACCGGAGTTATAAACATAAAGATAGATAGAATTTAACATTTTATTGACAAAATTATTATATTATACCGATAAAAAGACTTGCTATTTTTTTTTATTTGGATATAATCGCTTTCAGGTTAACTAAAAAAAGGAGAATTAAGTATGCCGTCAGTTGTAAATGATTCCTGCAGATTGTGCAAAAGTTGTGTTGAAGTGTGTCCCGTGGATGCTTTCCGTGAAGGCGAAACAATGGTTGTTGTATCTCCGGATGACTGTATTGAGTGTGGTGTTTGTATTTCCGAATGTCCGCAAGGTGCTATTACGCCATCTGATGAGGCTGATGAAAAATGGATTGAATTCAATGCAAAACATGCTGCCGAATGGCCGGTTGCTTCCAAGTAGAATTATTTAATGTGTCTGACCGCCTTTTATTTTTTTTAAGGCGGTTTTTTTGTTGACTTTTAGGTGAACAAAAGTATATGATTAAAGAAAAAAAGGAGGGGAAAATGACTTTGACGGAAACGTTACGTGCAATGAAACAAATCTTTTTGAATGAGGTGAGTCCGACTAAACAGCCGGCTCATCCTAAAGAACCTATTCTTTATACGGACGAACAAAAACTGGCGATGGATTGGGAAGCCAGAATGCAAGCGCGCGCCATGCATCGATTAGATCCGCATACCTCGGTTGTTTCTTTGCATGAAAAAATACTGCATGATATGCATGAACGGTATTATGCCGATCCGGAATATTGTTTACGTAAAATTATGAAATCTTATCGTGAGTGTTTAAGTGCAAAAGATGATATTCAGTTTGAAGATGAGTATGTTAATAAAAAAGTGAACTATTATCACTCATTGAAACAACATAGCGTTCAGTCGGGACGATAATTTTTTTTCGGGAAAATTATTTTTTGAGGGGTTTACATTTTTTTGAAAATCGGATACAAAAGACTGATTAATCTTTTTGTTGGGATGAAGTATGCAAAAATTTAAAGTTTCTGTTGTTATACCTGCTTATAATGAGGAAGGAAATTTACCGATTTTAACGGATAAATTAACTGAAGTTTTAAAACAATATGATGATTATGAAATTATTTTTGTGAATGACGGTTCAACGGATGATACATTGAATGTGATGAAAAAACTACATCACGATAATTCACGTGTACATTATTTATCTTTATCCCGTAATTTTGGACATCAGTATGCGCTGAAGGCCGGTTTGGATAAGGCTGGCGGCGATTGCGTTATTTCTATGGATGGGGATTTACAACATCCGCCACGGTTGATACCTCAGTTGGTTGAAGGGTGGCAAAAGGGGTATGATATTGTTTATACAACACGTCAAGATAAACAAACAGAAGGCTTTTTTAAGCGTTTTACCTCGACTCTTTTTTATAAATGTTTTCGGGTGTTAACCGGATTAAAAATGCCGGCCGGTGCTGCCGATTTCAGATTGCTGGATAAAAAAGTGGTGGCTCAGTTAAGGCAGATGCCGGAAAAGGCATTGTTTTTGCGTGGGTTGATTTATTGGATGGGCTTTAAACAATTGGCGGTATCCTATCAGGTAGAACCGCGATTTTCCGGTCGTAGCTCGTATAATTTGAAAAGGATGCTGGCACTGGCGATTGCCGGTGCAACCTCGTTTAGTGTTAAACCGCTGAGATTGGCCATTTATCTGGGTTTTTTAATTGCTGTTTTGGGGTGTTTGTTTACAGCGTATGTTTTGTACATTAAACTGTTTGGCGGCGGTGTTATTACCGGTTGGGCCTCTTTGATGTGCGTGTTATTGATACTTGGCGGGTGTCAACTGTTTATTTTGGGAATTATTGGTGAATATATCGGCCGGATTTTTATTGAGATGAAGAATCGTCCATCGTATATTGTAGATGAAAGCAGTTTTAATCAAAATTAACAAGGTGTGAAAGATGAATAAACTGAAGGAAATACTGAGAAAAATACTAAATTATTCAAAAGAAAATTGGGATTTGGTTGCAACGGTGTTGATAACCTTGATCGCTTTCTTTGTCATGTTTGGACCCAGAGCCTTTAATCTGTATGATACGGATTGGGTAAATAAAGGAGGCGATTTTACGGTATCCTATTTAGGTAGCGTCTTTTATCGTATGGATGAATGGCATTGGCCGATTTTTATGCATGATAATATGGGCTATCCGTTCGGTATTTCGGTTCATGGAACGGACGGTTCACCAATGTTGTCGTTAATTTTTAAGGCGTTGCATAAATGGTTCGGATTACCGGCAACTGTTCAATTTGTCGGCCCTTGGATGTTTGTATGTTACATACTTCAAGCCGTGGCTTCTGTCTTTATTTTCAGACACGCTTTTAAGAATAAATTTTTCATTGTTCTTGGGGCGTTGTTTTTTGTTTCGGCCCCGATTATGATGATGCGTGTGTTTGTGCATGTTAATTTGATGCCTCATTTTATTTTATTATTTTCAATTTTGCTGTGGCTCAATAATCGTTTGGGTAAAAAAGAATGGATTTATATCAACATTTTGTATACGTTATGTATGTTAACTTGCCCATACTTTTTACCAATGTGTACAGGCTTTTTTGCCTTGTTGTGGTATAAACAGGTTATCGTTCAAAAAACAGTGTCTTGGAAATCGTTTGCTAAGGGAATCGCTGTAACCGGTGTCATTATGGGTATTTGGTACTATTTGCTGGGAATGTATCAAACCGGCGGAGAGTTGTCCGGCGGCGGGTGGCGTTCTTTGGCTTTAAATGTGACAGCTTTGTTTAATCCGATTTGGAGTAAATCACAATTTTTTAACACTCTAACGCCGAAAGCCGACTTTGATGCCGATAATTATTTCGGTTTAGGTTTGTTAGTTTTGTTGATTTTATGTTTGCGTGAGGTGATTGGGTTATTTTCTAAGGAAAAGATGAAAGGAAACGGCTTACTGGTTATTATTTTGACGGGGTTTGTTGTTTTTGCCCTATCTCCGCAAATTAAAGTCGGAACAGTTATGGTTTTGGATTATAAACCGGGTGCATTGGTAGAATGGATTGGCGGTGTGTTCCGTTATTCCGGCAGATTTTTCTGGCCTGTTTGGTATTTATTGGCTTTCTTTATTATCAAAACATGTTACCAAAAATTTGGTAAAGTTGCCTACCTGATTTTGCCGGTTTTATTAGTTGTTCAAATTTGGGATTTGTATCCAACCTATAAGTCGAAAGCCACATTTATTTGGGAGGCCAGACCGGTTCCGGTTGCAACAAATACACCGGAGTGGGATGAGTTAGCGAAAAAATATGATAATGTGTTTATTTTTGCTCACAACAAAAATTATCGTGATGTATGGAAATGGGCCATTAAACACAATAAAAATGTCAATTATGGCTTTTTGAATTCTCGGGCTACGAAAAAACCGGAAGAATTAGTCAGAAAAGTTAAAGAAGAAATCTTATCGGGGTATGTCTCTGATGCCAGTTATTTTTATATTATTGACGAGACATTGATGGAGCAAATCAATGATATTGCTAAAATTAATGCAGATGTGGCAAAATTGAAATCCAAAATTCGACGTGTTTCAACCTATGATATTTTGGAATATAGTGGAGATTTAGTGCCGATTATGATGTCATTTGTACCTCAAAAAGTAAAGGTTAATCATAGGTATTGGAAATCGGAATTAACGATGACAACCCCCAATCGGTTGTATCGTGATTTGGATAATGGCGATAAAGACTATGCCACAATTACACGATATGATGATATGTTGGTCCTAAAGTGGGACAGATATGGTACTGAAGAGTTCAAAAAAGGGCGCAATGGGGAGTATTATCAAATTTTTGAAGGAAAATCCATTGAACCGGCGGAATCCGCTCAGTAGAATGATATAAGCGACAGGCTCGTTTAGGTAAGTTGCTGATAGGAATGACTATTTTCTAACCACCCGTCGCTTTTCTGAGGACCTCTGTATTATGGATCAGATAGGATGTTGTAACTAAGGGAACATATTTGATGACAGCACATCGTATTTGTATTATCGGTCCGTCATCCAGTGGAAAATCTACATTGGCGGATAGATTGGAAGAGGTGTTGAATTATCCTGTGTTACATATGGATAAAATTGCCCATATTCCAAATACCGATTGGAAACGTTGTCCGATAGCCGAAACAATCCAAAAACATAATGCGTTTATTGAACAAGATACTTGGATTGTGGAGGGTAATTACGGTAAAATGATGCCACAACGATTTGAACGCGCTGATATGGTTATTTTTCATAAATTTAATCGTTTCGGATGTTTATGGCGCTATATCCGGCGGACATTGCGTGATGATGCGCATAGAGCCGGTCGTTTAGAGGGGGGTACTGAGCGGTTAAAATGGTCAATGATTAAGTATATTTTAGTTGATGGACCGTATAAGGATAAAAAATATGAAACCTTATTAAAACATTATCCGCATTTAACTGTTGTGCGTATATATAATTTTAAAGATGTTGAAAAACTACTCTTAATTTTTTTCTCGCACAGCTAATACTTTGTAATTTTCACCATATTTGTACAGCATAAAAACACTGCGATGATACCCATCTATTAAACAATTATCTTTTCTTAAGACAATAACGCATTTGCTGGGATCATATTGATTTTGCTCTAACGATTCTTTTAAGGATTTAAATTTTTGATACCTGTCTTCTTTTTCCGTTAAGAAAACATGGCCTTCTGCATAATTATCGTAGTATTTTTTATCTTCAGTTAAGTGCTTAAATAGTGGCGTGTCCGTTAAGGCAATTTTTTTGCGTTTATAAGACAACTTAATTTCTTTGAGTGGAATTTTAACAATTTCTACGTCTCCGGATAAATGATAGTAGGCTTCCATTGGTAGCGAAATATTAAATTTATCTTTTAAGGTATTTTTCATGATAGAAAAGTGTTGATATAAAAATGTTTCTCGGATAATTCTTAAATATCTATAGAAAATAATTTTTTTTCTAAAAATAACAATTTCAAAACGGTCTTTTTTCTTGTTGATGGAAAATAGGGGGATATTTTTCATTTCTATGCCTCATTTATGAAAAAGTTGCCTTGATGAGAGGCAATCGGAAGCTAGAAACTATCAACGTGAATAGTGCGGCATATTCGTTTAGATAAACCAAAACCTATTCTGCAACCTTCTGACCGCAGTCAAAAGGTGCATTTTTCGTCCCATACAGGACGCACGTTGGAAAGGCTTCTAGACCTTAGGACACACATCACTTGTCCTATGCAAAACTTTAATAGAAAAAATATGATAATGCAACAAAAAAAATACAAATGCCCTCTAAAATTTTAGAGGGCACTTTAGGTATTATCCGATTTGGCGAACGGTATCAATGAATAATCGTTTTAATGTGTGATTAGGCAATCTGCCTTTTACAATGATATCTGCTTCTTTTCGTGTCGGGATAATATATTTTTTAGCCATATCAGATACATATTTAAATTGTGAAATGGCTTGTTCTTGGGTTTGTCCTCGTTCATGGGCTCTGGCTAAATAACGTTTATATTGCAACTCTTTATTGGCTTGTAAATAAATCTTAAAATCAAATAAATCTACGACCGGTTTATATAGAGTACAAATACCACACACAAAAATAAATGGAGCAGGGGATACGCATATTGCATTGGGATAACTGTATCCGCCATTCATTTGATATTTGGGGATATAAGCAAGTCGGTTTGAACGTAGTTTTGCTAAATCATCATAGAGTGTGTCTAACATAAAACTGCTGGGAGCATCCGATTCAAAACCGCTTTTTAATAAATCGGCAAAGGAACCATATTGTTTTATTTGTTTTGATAAATCAATAAAATAATTATCGGCATCAATGAAAACGGACGTCTTTAAAATCCGTTTGAGTGTATTTAAAAAAGTGGTTTTACCACTGGCACTTTCTCCGGAAATTGCAATTAAAACCGGTCGTTTTTGAGCAGTTTGCTTTAAGGTTGAAAATGATTTTTGAACCAACGATGAAGTGGCAGACAAAACAAATGTTTCGTCAGAATTTGTATATAATGTCATAGAATTTTTCCTTTTATAAAAAATAAATAATAAACGATTTTTTTTATAAAGGAATGCTGTCAGGCCGGATCTCGCCAACTCAAATTTTTTTGTTTTTGATAAAAATGCAATCTATTTTTTACCATGACATATCCTGTATATAGTATATAAAATTATATGTCAAGCGCAAAATATAGATTTATTTCTTTTTTTTATTTTTTAATGTTCTCAGTTTATCTATAAATCGTTGAACCAGAGTTTGTTTTTGGGTACCATCTGTTGTTTCTTCCGGAATAGGTTGGCATTCTCCGGCCCCTGAGCAGTCTAAATTGCTGGCTTGATCTTGAGATATATTGCGTGTGTGATAGTGTGTCATTAAATCCTCCCTTTAGCACATATATAGGAAGTCTCTCTTTAAAATCAAGAACCCAACAAAATACCGAGAACTCCACCGACTAAAATAACGACAAAGACAGGTAGTTTTTTGATACGAGCCAACAGCAAAGAGATAGAAAAAATAGCAATAGCTTTAAAATTTTCAAATGAAAAAAGAGTGCTGCTGAGTAGAGGGAGTATCATTGTCAGAAAAATACTAAATAATAAACCGCAGACAGAAGCTTTTATGGCATTAAATATAGAGCGAACAGAAAAATAATCTTTTATTTTTCCCCAAAGATTAGCGAGCAAAGAAACAATAATAAGGGACGGTGTCACCAGCCCTAACGTAGCGATTATGGCGCCGATAAACCCTTGAGCTTTAAATCCGGCATAGGTGGCCATATTGACACCGATTGCCCCCGGAGTTAGCTCTGCCAAGGCAATAATAGTTGTTAATTCGCTCTGTGTAAACCAATCATAAGTATTGACCATATTATTTAAAAACGGAATAATGGCGAATCCTCCGCCAAAGGCAAAAGCACCTGCAATAAAAAAGCCTAAATACAAATGAATCAATACCATCAATTAAAAACCTTTTTATTATATTTCCAATAAAGCCAACCAATGATACCGGCTGTGAGTATTCCCCAAGCGGGAGAAATGGGGAAAAAACAAAATGCGCAAAACGTCACGGCCGCTAATAACTTTGACGCCATTGTGCGAACAGATGTTTTTATCATTGTCAATGTAAATGACAACAACAAAGCGCAAACACTCAGTTGAATTCCTGCCAAAGCCGAGTTAAGAACGGGATAATCTTGAAATCTGTCAATTAATCCGGCCATTCCCAATACAACAAGTATCGGTGCGGTAATAACCCCTAAAACAGCCGAAATAGCCCCTAAAACACCGGTCAGATAAAACCCTGTAAAGGCAGAAAAATTAATGGCGATAATGCCGGGTAGGGAAGAACTCATTGTTAAATAATCAATCAGTTGTTTTTCGGTTAGCCATCTTTTCTTTTTTACCAACGATTCTTGGGCGATAACGATAATTGTGTAACCGCCGCCGAAGGCTTGAATGCCAATTTTAAAAAACGTCCAAAAAATATCCAATAATTTCATGTATGACAGTTTAACAGACAATTATTAACAACCCCTTAAAATTGTCTTGAAAAATATGTTTTTTTGTGTTAATATCGGGTTATGATAGGAGGGTAAAATGATTGAAATCGCAATGGCCATATTGGTACATAATTCAAAAATTTTTGTGGCACAACGTAATATCACGAAAAATCAAGGCGGGTTATGGGAATTCCCCGGTGGAAAATTAGAGACCGGTGAAACATTGCAAGAATGCTTGTCTCGTGAGTTTTTGGAAGAATTTGGTAAAGAAATTGCCGTTGGGGATAAATTTGCCGAACATACTTATACCTATGAAAATTTGGGTGAGTTTCGGTTGAATGCTTTTTGGGCTTTTGCCAAAGATGATGCGATACCTGAACTGAATGAACATATGGCCTATAAGTGGATTACCCCCGCCGAAATGGATGAGTTGGAATTTTGTCCGGCAGATTTACCCTTCATTGAAAAGTTAAAGAGTTTAGGTTAGTAAGCCTATATAGATTCAAAAGAGATATTCTGTTTGTGATGTCTCTTTTTTTTGTTGAAAAAAGAATGTTAAATTAAATATATTAAAAAAAAATCAAACTTTTTATTGCAATTATCATTTATTTTGATATAGTAAAAAACGGAATGACAGAACGCGCATTCTAAGGCGTAAGAACCTTTTTCAAAAAAACGTATCCCTAAAGGGGATAGATTATCGCTTTCCGGCAAGGCTGGAGGGCGGTAAAATAGGCGATTGCTCAATATACCGCGCTATTTTTTGTTTTTTTGAATAGTTCTTAACTTCCAGCCACCCTTAGCGTTCAGGTGGTGTTTTTTTTGGAGAATTATGATGAAACAAAACTACGAATCCGGTCGGTCTATGGTGGAAATGCTGGGGACTTTAGCGATTATCGGCGTGTTATCTATTGGTGGTATTGCAGGATACAGCTATGGTATGGATAAATATCGAGCGAATACCATTATCAATGATGTGATGTTAAGACACGTTGATATTATTGCACAAAATATGCGTGGTGGCACGCCCAATCTATCAGAATGGCCGACAATGACTGTTGGTAAATATACTATTGGATTAGAAGAAGGAACTACTGGTATTCAAATCAGTGATTTACCCGAAAGTATTTGTGAAATAGTGTTTGACGGAATGATTAATAATGCTACGGTTAAAATCGGAACAACGGAATACGATTCGGCTACAGATGATGATGTTTGTGGTGATACCAATACAATGGTGTTTTATGTAGATGATGCAGCCGGCTCAACAACGGAAGAAACCACTACGACAACAACAGAAGAAACAACAACGACAACAACTCCTGCCCAAAAATTTTGTTCGGTTGATACAGAATGTGGAAAAGATGAATTTTGTGGTGATAAAATGGATACCATTGAGTATATGGAACCTTATATATGTAAATCATTAAAATATAGTGAAAGTAGGACTAGCGAAGTAATGATTTATGTTTTAGAAACTCCTATGAGCTGGTGGGATACAAAAACAGCTTGTGAAAAACTAGGGGGACGAATGCCTACTAGTACTGAATGCAAAGATAGTAGCGGAGATGCAACTGATTTTTGTAAAGAGATCGCAGATCATGTTCCCGATACCTATTGGATAGATTGTCCGGAATGTGGAGAAACGGGATTTTGTTATAAAAGTTGTGGAAGTTGTGGTTTTCCATGGAATTTTATCGGCGTTTGTATTATAGATTAAAAATCATTTATTATGAAAAGGATTTGCTCTCTTATTTTTAAGAGACTTCCCCCATCCAAAAACCCGCCGGAGACAACTCCGACGGGCTTTGTTTTTATTAGAAATCTAAAAATTATTTAGAATTTCTGACTGCTGCTTGAGCGGCGGCCAATCTTGCGATAGGCACACGGTACGGAGAGCAAGACACGTATGTCAAGCCAACGCGGTGACAGAAGTCAATTGTTTCTGGATCACCACCGTGTTCACCACAGATACCGAGTTTGATGTTCGGACGAGTGGCTTTACCTTTTTGAACAGCGATTTCAACCAAAGCACCAACGCCTTCTTGATCCAAAGAAGCAAATGGATCTGCGCCATAGATGCCTTTAGCAACGTATTCTGGTAAGAATGCGCCGGCATCATCACGGCTCATACCCAAAGTTGGATGCGTTAAGTCGTTTGTACCAAAGCTGAAGAATTCGGCTGTTTCAGCAATTTTGTCAGCTGTGATAGCAGCGCGTGGTAATTCAATCATTGTACCAACATGATATTCAAATGTTGTACCGGATTGTTTCATTACCATGTCAGCCATTTTCACAACAGCGGCTTTCATCAAGTCTAATTCTTTTTTCGTTCCAACCAATGGAATCATGATTTCTGGAACGATAGCTTTACCTGTGGATTTGATCACGGAAACAGCAGCTTCAAATACGGCTTGAGCTTGCATTTCATAGATTTCCGGATATGTAACGCCTAAACGGCAACCACGGTGACCTAACATTGGGTTGGCTTCATGTAATTTAGCTGTACGAGCAGCAATTTCTTCAACCGGAACACCCAAAGCTTGAGCGATTTCAACTTGTTCTTCACGTTTGTTCGGCAAGAATTCATGCAATGGCGGATCCAAGAAACGGATTGTTACCGGCAAACCTTCCATAATTGTGAACAAATCAATGAAGTCTTGACGTTGATATGGCAACAATTTATCCAAAGCGGCACGACGATCGGCTTCTGTATTAGCCAAAATCATTTGACGCATGTGGTTAATACGAGCCGGATCAAAGAACATGTGTTCTGTACGGCACAAACCGATACCTTCGGCACCGAAACCACGAGCTGTTTTAGCATCTAATGGAGTTTCAGCATTTGTGCGAACGCCTAATGTTCTGATTTCATCAACCCAAGTCATGAATTCACCGAAATCACCTGTCATTTCTGGTAATACGAGTGGTAAGGCACCAGCCATTACTTCACCTGTTGTACCATCGATGGAGATCATATCGCCTTCTTTTAAGATAACTTCACCGGCTTTCAAGAATTTGCCTTCATAGTCAATGCGTAAATCGGCAACACCGGATACACATGGTTTACCCATACCACGAGCAACCACAGCAGCGTGAGATGTCATACCACCACGAGCTGTCAAGATACCTTGAGATACGTGCATACCTGCGATGTCTTCCGGAGATGTTTCAACACGGACTAAGACAACTTTTTTACCTTCGTGAACGGCTTTTTCTGCATCTTCAGCAGAGAAAACGATTTGACCGACGGCAGCACCCGGAGAGGCCGGTAAACCACGGGCAAAAGCTTCACGTTTAGCTTTTTTGTCAAACATCGGGTGCAATAATTGATCTAATTGACCAGCTTCTACACGCATAACGGCTGTTCTCTTATCGATTAAACCTTCACGTACCATATCAACAGCGATTTTTAAAGCAGCTGTACCTGTACGTTTACCGTTACGTGTTTGCAACATCCACAATTTTCCATCTTGGATTGTGAATTCCATATCTTGCATATCTTTATAGTGAGCTTCCAATTTAGCGCGGATAGCAGCCAATTCTTGATATAAAGCCGGGAATTCTTCTTCCATAGCCGGTAAATCAATATTGCCTTTTTCTTTAGCAAAGATTGTCATTGGTTGTGGTGTACGAATACCGGCCACAACGTCTTCACCTTGAGCATTTTTCAAATATTCACCGTAGAAGTAGTTTTCACCTGTAGCAGGGTCACGAGAGAAGCAAACACCTGTTGCAGAGTTGTCACCAGAGTTACCGAAAACCATTGTTTGAACGTTAACAGCTGTACCCCAATCGCCTGGGATGTTGTTAAGTTTGCGGTAGTAAATAGCGCGGTCAACCATCCAAGATTTGAACACAGCGCCGATACCACCCCACAATTGTTCCATTGGATCTTGTGGTAATGGATGACCATCTTTAGCACAGATGTCTTTGAATTTTTCAACAACTTCTTTTAATTGTTCAACTGTCATTTGGTTGTCGAATTTGTAGCCGTTTGTTTCACGAACTTCGTCCAAAACAGCTTCAAATTTAGAACTGTGAACACCCATCACAACGTCACCGTACATTTGGATGAAACGACGGTAGCTGTCATAAGCGAATTTTTCATTACCGGAACGAGCAGCTAAACCTAAAACAGTTTTATCATTTAAACCGAGGTTTAAAACTGTATCCATCATACCTGGCATAGAAACACGGGCACCGGAACGGACGGAGAACAATAAAGGATTTGTTTCGTCACCGAATTTACGGCCCATTTTTTCTTCAATACCATGTAAAGCAGCCATAACTTGGTCTTTTAATTCAACCGGGTAAGTATGGTTGTTTTCATAATAATATGTGCAAACTTCTGTTGTGATTGTGAACCCTGGAGGCACTGGTACACCAACACGGCTCATTTCAGCCAAGTTGGCACCTTTACCACCCAAAAGGTTTTTCATGCTAGCTTCGCCTTCTGCGATACCATCACCAAAAGTATAAACCCATTTTGTCATTTACTTTTCCTTTTGCTACTTAGTTTTTACAATATCCTGACTTAATTATCAGAATCTTTTTTTAAAAAAGACCGCCGCCCAAACGGGTGGAGAACTTTTTTTTATTTTTTACCCATACTGATTAGCATTTTTTTTGATCTAATGCAAGCATCTTTTTGTGATTTTATAAAAAATATTTGAAAAAGAGCAGGGGAATAAAAAAAAGCCTTGAAAAAATCAAGGTCTTTTAAATCTGATTATCGTTGATTGCCAACATTAAAAGTGCTAGGTCGCATTAATCTATGACATACTTTCCCATACAAAGGACGTACCGTATGTTTGTGGACAATGACGCCTTTAGGATTTTTACTGACTTTTGCTGCTCTCTTATTGGCAATTGCACTCTTGTTGGATATTATGTCTTGGCATCTTTTATAGAATAGGGCAAAATTACACAACAATTCGTCAAAATCACCTTTTGCATTTAAATGGTCGTTGATGTTTGTCATAATATCTTGAATATCATGAACATCTAATGGTGTAGAGGCTCTGGGCTCTAGACTTAATTGATGACATAAAGGGGCGGTGTCTGATATAACAACATGCATGACTTTGTTGTTAATTTTTAAATAGAAACAGTCATTACCATCATTATCTTGATCATAAACCGGAGGTAAGTTTTTGTGTTTGTCAAAAGCCGCTAACATATTTTCCGTCGTGCGTTTGTTTTCTTCTCTGATTGCTTCTTCTTGAGCTTTCAATAGCGCTTCTTTTTGCATTTGGGCTTTCCTTTCCTCTTCGGCTTTGCGTTCAGCGGCTGCCTTGGCAGCATCGGCATTAACCCGCTTGGTCGTTTGAGCAATTTTTTTGCGTTTTAATCTTTCGGCTTCGCGTAGAGCTTTTCTCTGACGGTTACGTTCTTCATTTTCTAATCGGCGTTTTTTTGCGGCTTCTGCTTCGGATAGCTGTTGTTGAATTTTGCGTTTATGAGGGTTCTGACGACATTCTAAATCGTAACGTTCTCTGACGGTATGCATTTGTAATCTCATATAATATGAGTTGTCAACAGTCGCTAATCGTACATCAATTTCATCTAAAAATTCATGGACTCTAGCAAAGGACATTGATTGATAATTACGTGGGTTGGTATCTTTTAAATCTTTAGATTCTTTAAAAAACAATTCGCTCATTGGACTGTAGCATGAACAATTAAATAATTTTCCGTTTAAATTACCTGTTAACATACAACGGGACAAAATGATTTCTTCGCCTGTTTCTGGGTTGTGGTACATTAATATATCAACGCCGCTGTTTGCATTAGCCATAATTTCGGATCGAATGAGCTTTAAATCATCCAATCTTGTTGCTTCATTAATTTCTAACATAGCATGCCCTTTCTGTTGATTTTGAAAGAGTATAGCATACATTTATATTTATGTCAACTATTTTTATTTATTCAAATGTGCGTCCGTCAAAAGAAAGGCGTGTTAAGTAGAGTTGTAAACATAAATTGGATTGGCGTCCGCCGGCTTTTTGTTTGGATATTTGTCCTGCTTTAACAGCAGATTCAAAGTCTATTTTTCGACCACTTCGGATGACTGTATCCCACTGAATTAAATATCCTTCAAAGGTGGCAATATCGCCTTTTTTCAGAATATCAAGTCCCGCTTGAACAGCTGGTGTTGCGGCAATTGTATGCATGTTTTCGCTTTCGCTTGCATTATATACGTTATGGGTACATCGATAGAACGCGACTCTGTATTCATGATGAATGTTGCATTTTTTATAATTTTTCCCCATATTGCCGTACGTAATTGTCACATCTTGAGGCATAATTTTGTCATACGCTAGTCTGGCTCCATCATCCGTATTGCGATAAAAACGACCTAAAAAACCGTTGTATCTGTCAATATACTCAACCCTGGCCGTTACGTAAAATTGCTTTAACAGTTTTATATTGACGTTATATCCATCAATAACGGCTTTGTGAATGGTGTTATCTGATACGGTTTGTCGGATGGCTTGAGAGGATAAGGTTGTCGGTGTTTTGCTTGGGGTGCCGAATATGTGTTGGTAAAGAGGGCGTTTTATGCCGTAACTCCACAGAAAGATGATGCAAATAATGCCAAACAAAAAGTATTTTTTCTTTCGGGCAGAACGTTTTTCATTTTCAACCATTTTAAGGGTCAGTGGGGCAGGTGTTTCGGTCATTTGTTCTCCTGTTTTTTCCAAATATACATTTTATTTGTATAAAAAACAATAAAAAATAAAATTAACCCCTTTCTTTTTTTTTATAAATAATGCTATAGTGAAAAAAATATAAAAAATGAGGAGTCAAATGAAACATATTTTAGAACCGCAAGTTGTTGAAAATTTTGTAAAAGGTCGCTATTTAGGGGATGCTTTTGCCGTCTTGGGGATGCATGAAGCTACTAACGAGGACGGGCATAAATTTATTTTTATCAGAACTTTGCAACCGCAAGCCAAATCTGTTGAAGTGATTAATCGTGATACGGGCGCCAGTTTGGGATATATGCGTAAAGTCCATAATGACGGTTTGTTTCAACTGGATTTACCCACAATAGCGGATTTCTTTGCATATTATTTTCAAATCACATTGTATAATGATACGGTCTATGAGGCCGAAGATACCTATCGTTTTTGGCCTGTTTTGGGCGATATGGATTTATATTTGTTCGGAGAAGGGACGCACTATAAATCTTATGAAAAATTGGGGGCTCATCTGATAACTCATCAAGGTGTAGAGGGTGTGTCTTTCGCCGTATGGGCACCGAATGCCAAACGGGTGAGTGTAGTTGGGTCCTTTAATGATTGGGATGGGCGCCGGCATTTGATGCGTCCTCGTGGGTCTTCAGGTATTTGGGAATTGTTTATCCCAGGGCTTAAAGAATGGGATATGTATAAGTATGAAATTATCGGGGCTAACGGTGATTTATTGCCGTTAAAAATAGATCCGGTCGGGTTTGCCTATGAAATGCGTCCGAAAACGGGAACGTTGGTGTTTAACCGAAATGCTTATGAATGGCAAGATGGTGATTGGATAAAGGACGGACGTAGAAAGGCCAATGATTTGTCTTCGCCGATTTCAATTTATGAAGTACATTTCGGGTCTTGGCGTCGCAATTCATTAGAGGGTAATCGGTGGTTGACCTATCGTGAAATGGCCGAAGAATTGCCGACTTACGTCAAATATATGGGCTATACACATGTTGAATTTTTGCCACTCTCCGAATATCCGTTTGACGGGTCTTGGGGATATCAAACAACTGGTCTTTATGCACCGACTAGTCGTTATGGGACGCCAAATGACTTTAAATATTTAATTGATAAATTGCATGAAGCCGGAATCGGAGTCATTATGGACTGGGTGCCGGCTCATTTCCCCAAAGATGCGTTTGGATTATGTCAATTTGACGGGACATCCTTATATGAACATGCCGACCCCAAAAAAGGCGAACACAAAGACTGGGGCACAAAAATTTATAACTATTCAAGGGCAGAGGTGGCTAATTTTCTTTTATCCAATGCGCTCTTTTGGATTAGAGAATACCATATTGATGCGTTGCGAGTGGATGCCGTTGCCAGTATGCTGTATTTGGATTATTCCAGAAAAGAGGGGGAATGGATTCCGAACGAATACGGTGGCCGAGAATGTATTGAAGCCATTAATTTCTTACGCCGTTTGAATGAATTGGTATTTGGCGAAAATAATGGGGCGACGACTTTTGCCGAAGAATCTACTTCTTGGCCGATGGTGTCGCGTCCAACGTATATCGGAGGTTTAGGCTTTGGCTACAAATGGAATATGGGATGGATGCATGATACACTCAAATATATTGCCGAAGATCCGATACACCGCAAATATCATCATAATCAACTGACATTCAGTATGATTTATGCATGGACGGAAAATTTTGCTTTGCCGATTTCTCATGATGAAGTGGTGCATGGTAAAGGCTCTATGTTTAATAAAATGCCCGGCGATGAGTGGCAAAAGTTTGCAAACCTTAGAGCTTACTATACCTATATGTTCACACACCCAGGCAAAAAGTTGTTATTTATGGGTAATGAATTGGCAGAGCATAATGAATGGAAATTTGCCGACAGTTTAAATTGGGATTTATTGTTTAATAATAAAAACAAAGGCGTGCAGACACTTGTTAAAGATTTAAATGAACTGTATAAAACGCATTCGGCCCTGTATCAATACGACCACGACTCACGAGGTTTTGAATGGATTGATGGCGGTGATGCGGAAAATTCATGTATTTCCTTTATGCGTAAAAGTGATGATGAAACGTTGATTGTGGCGTGTAATTTTACACCGGTTCCGCGTCACGGATATCGTTTGGGAGTCAATGAAAAAGGTGTGTATAAGCAAATTTTCAATTCAGATGATTTGAAATATGCCGGCTCCGGTGTTGGCAGTTATGGTGATATTCATGCCTCGGACGGATGGCACTTTAAACCCTATGCCATAACGGTTGATTTGCCGCCGTTGGCGACGGTTGTGTTTAAAAAGGTAAGCGATTAAACAGGTATTTATTCCCCTATGAGTGACAGGAGGAAAACATATGAACTATGAAGTTTTAAATGGGTTGCCTTATCCGTTGGGGGCTTTGTTTGATGGAAATGGGGTTAATTTTGCCATTTATTCATCCAATGCGACGCGTGTGCAATTGTGTTTATTTAACAAAAATGGTGGTGGAGAAAAACGCATTGATTTGCCACAATATACCGATGAAGTGTTTCATGGCTATGTCAAAGGATTAAAACCGGGGCAATTATACGGATATCGTGTGTATGGACCTTATGAGCCAGAAAAAGGACATCGTTTCAACCCGAATAAATTATTAATTGACCCGTATGCCAGACAATTAACCGGTCCGATTATCGCTAACAATGCCATGCTGGGGTATGTACCGGAATCCAAAAAAGCGGATTTATCATTTAATCGTCGTAATTCTGCCCCTTATGTACCAAAATGTATAGTCGTGGATGATGATGCTTTTAAATGGCAACATCAAAAACCTAAAATTAATTGGGATAATGTGATTATTTATGAGGCTCATTTGAAAGGGTTTACCGCCGGCAATCCCGAAATTGATGCTAAAATCCGTGGAACATGTGCCGGTATGGCCTCCAGACAAGCGGTTGAGTATATTAAAAGTTTGGGGATTACCTCGGTTGAGTTGATGCCGATTGCCTCATTTATGACGGCGGGTTTCTTACTGGATAAAGGGCTGACAAACTATTGGGGATATGATCCGATAGGCTTTATGGCACCGCATGCCCCGTATTTGTCCAGTGGCAAAATAGATGAATTAAAACACATGGTAGAGGTCTTTCATGAAGCTGGTGTTGAGGTTATTTTAGATGTGGTTTATAATCACACGGGCGAAGGTAATCACATGGGTCAAACGCTGTGCTATCGGGGGATAGACAATGCCGTTTATTATCGCTTGAATAAAGAAAATCCACGTTTTTATGACGATACAACCGGATGTGGTAACTCGTTTAATTTGGGGCATCCACGGGCTTTACAGTTAGTGATGGATTCTTTGCGTTATTGGGCCGAAAAAGTAAATATTGATGGATTCAGATTTGATTTAGCCACCACTTTGGCACGAGATGACAATAATCAATATACGATTAACAGCGACTTTTTGGCAACCGTTCAACAAGACCCGACATTGCAACGTTTAAAATTGATTGCCGAACCTTGGGACTTAGGGTGGGGCGGTTATCAAGTCGGCTCTTTCCGCCCAGGTTGGGCCGAATGGAATGATAAATTCCGTGATACCTTACGCCGTTTTTGGAAAGGGGAAGAGTATATGGCATCCGATTTTGCTTATCGGATGACGGCATCATCGGATGTCTATCAGAAAAAAGGACGACGCCCTTGGGAAAGCGTTAATTTTATTACGGCACATGACGGTTTTACTTTGTGGGATTTAGTGTCTTATAACCAAAAACATAACGAAGCCAACGGTGAAAATAATCGAGATGGAACTGATAACAATTATTCTTGGAACAGTGGCGCCGAAGGGAACACATCCGATAAATTAATTTTACAAAATCGGGAACGTCGGGCAAGGGCGATGATGGCCTCCTTACTGTTGTCATTCGGCACCCCCATGCTCAGAGGGGGTGATGAGGTGTTGCAAACACGTGGCGGTAATAATAATGTGTATGCTCAAGATAATATTTTATCTTGGATTGATTGGGCGCACATTTCCGATGCAGGTATGCGTATGAAAGAGTTGGTTAAACACCTGTTGAAAATCAGAAAAAATTATCCCGTTTTGGAACAAGACGACTTCTTTAAGCCGGAAAATTTCTTGTGGATTCGTCCGGATGGGCAAGAAATGCAAAAAGAAGATTGGCTGTTTTATTTGAGGGCGATATCTTGTAAAATATTAAATAAAAATAAAGATATATTTATCATATTTAATGCATTTAATGAACCAATAAAATGGACGCTTTCACCAGAAAAAAGTCAAAAATGGCATTTGGTTTTAGACACATCCGATACTTTGAAAAAAGAAAGAGTGTTTTCTGAGGTAATGGCACCGGCTTGGAGTGTATTATTTTTTGAGCAGGAGGATAAATGAGCTATAATACCAACTTACTGAATGAATTATCCTATAAACTTGGTATATGGTTAGAATTCACCGATTACGGCACAAATACAACTTATGTGGCTGATGTCAAATCAAAAAAATCCTTGTGTAAAGCACTTGGGTATCCGGCCGATACAAATGAACAGGTGCAAGCGTCCTTAGATAAGTACAAAAAAGACTCTTTTGCCGATTTTGTTCCCTTTACACGAGTGGTGCAAGAATGGGAATTAAAACCGTTTCAAGTTGAATTTGTGGTCTTAGATACGCAATCAGAGGCTATTTTATCATGGGTTTTAACCCGTGAAGACGGAACCAATGCGACCGGTCAATTAAATGTATCCGAAACCGATCTGTTGGAAACAATCAGTATCGGTAAGAAAACATATCAAAAACGCCGGTGTCAATTTGTGTTAGAGGCACCTTTAGGATATCATAATTTGTCCTTCTTACTGAATGGTGAAAAGACAGATACCAATTATCAAACAAAGTTGATTGTCGTGCCCCAAACTTGCTATATGCCCGAAAAATTACAGAGCGGTCAACGGGTATGGGGTTTCCCGATACAATTATATGCCATGAAATCCAATCGTAATTGGGGAATGGGGGATTTTACGGATTTGAAAAATTTTGCCCCGATTGCCGAAGAATTGGGGGCTTCATTGGTCGGCATTAATCCGGTTAATGCTCTGTTTTCCGATAATCCGGAAGATGCCAGTCCGTATTGCGCGACCTCTCGGGTATTTTTAAATCCACTGTATATTGATACGGATGCCGTTCCGGAAGCAAGAGATAATCCGGCCTATGCAGAGTATAAAAATTCAGCTCGCTTTTCTGAACTGTTAAATCAAGCTTGCACCTCTCAAACCGTTTTATATAAACAAGTGGCCGAAATGAAATTCGGTGCTTTGGATATCTTATATAAAACGTTTAAAACGGTTCACTTGGATAAAGACGGCCATGCTTTGACGGCCCGAGGTTCCGCCTTTAAAGATTTTTGTCATAATATGGGGGAAAAACTGACGAATTATGCTATTTTCCAAGCGGTTCGTGATGTGCGCACTAAAAATGGAAAAGGCGCAGATTGTTGGTGGAACTGGGGAAAAGGATTTGAAACACCGAAATCGCCTAAGGCTCAAGACTTTAAAAACGAGTATGCTGACTTGATTTATGCGATAAAGTATCAACAATTTTTGGCCTTTGAACAATACCGTGAAGCCGGTGATATGTGTAAAGAATGCGGATTGTCTGTCGGCTTATATACGGATTTACCCGTTGGCGTTGGGGCTAATAGTTCGGAAGTATGGTCTAATCAAACACTCTTTTTAAAAGATGTGTCCGTAGGGGCGCCACCTGATTCTTTTAACAAAAAAGGGCAAGATTGGTCCTTATCCGGATTTAATCCGTACACACTTAAAAAAAGCGGGTATGATTTGTATATTCGAACAATTACCGCCGCTATGAAAAATGCCGGTGCCGTTCGGATTGATCATGCGTTTGGGCTCAGTCGTTTGTTTTTGCGTGTTAAAGGGGGCAGTGGGGCTTATTTAGCTTATCCCTTTAAAGATTTTATGGGTATTGTGGCCTTAGAATCCGTACGGCAAAAATGTTTAGTTATTGCCGAAGATTTAGGGACGGCTCCAGCCGGTTTCCACGAATTGATGCGAGGGGCTAATGTGTTGTCTTTCGGTATTTTCCATTGGCAAAAAAATTGGGATGGATTTATTGCCCCTCAAGATTATAACCATAAGTGTTTAATTTCATCCGGTACGCATGATTTGCCAACTTATACGGCGCTGTGGAAAGGATTGGATTTAGAACTGGCCAAAACAATGAAAACAATATCGGCCGAACAGTACAAAATGCATAAAGAAAATAGAAAAATCGAACGGACTCAGTTTGTCAAGGCGTTTTTGTCTCAATCCTTACCGATGGATGATAGGGGGCAAACTGAAGAGATTATGGCCGGACGCATTGTTCCCAACTGGTTTATTCCGAATTCTTATGCTTATCTAGCCAGATCCAGCAGTATGTTATTGTTGGTGCGTATTGAAGACATTGTGGAACAAGAAGAACAAGTGAATTTACCTGGGACGTATCTGGAATATCCAAACTGGCGATATAAATTACCCGTGGCGTTGGAAGAATTAAAAACCGATACCCGTATGATACAAATTTGTGAGATTATTAATAAAGAAAGACCCAAATAATGATGGAAAAATATGCAAAACAATACGAAATAAAAAGTTATGAATGCGATAAAAACGGTGTGTTGCGTTTAAGAACGCTGTTTAACCTGTTTCAGGATATGGCAGATGAGCATGCCGATAAAATGGGATTGGGATATCATTTTTGTATTCAAAAACAAATCGGGTGGATAGGGGCCGGATACCATGTTCAAATCAACCGCTTACCGAAATGGGAAGAAACGGTTACGCTGTACACTTGGCCGTCAAAGGACACGCCCGTCATGGGGATTCGTGATTTTCAAATGATTGATAGCACAGGGCAGGTGTTGGTGAATGCCTCTAGTCAATGGGTGCTTGTGGATTTAAATCGGATGCGTCCCGTGGCCATAGCCAAACACATTGAGGGATATGAAATTATCGAAGAAAGAGCATTGGATACGACTTTTGGTGCGATTGATGCCATAACGGATGCGGGAAGTTCTTGCTTAATTTCGGTGCGTCATGATGATATTGATATCAATAATCACGTGAATAATGCCGTGTATCCGACGCTGTGTCTGGATGGTATTTCTGAAGAATTTTTAAATTCTCATACGTTGTCTGAAGTGCAAGTCAGCTTTAAAAAGCCGGCGGTTTTAGGGGATAAAATCTGTTTAAAATCCTCACAGGATGCGTTGCAAACCCATCACCAATTGTTTAATGAAACGGGTGAGGTGGAATTTGCCCGAGTGCGCCTGTCATGGAAGTAAAACTTGATTTTTTCTGTAATTTGTGCTATACAGCTGACCACAACGTAAAAAAGGATGAAAAATAATGAAAACCAATGATTTTTTAGATAAAGTTTGTAATGATAAGATCGCCGTTACAGTCTTTTTAATGTGTGGTGTCAAATTGCAAGGTGTGATTACGGCCCATGATGAAACCGGAGTTTTGTTGCGCCGTGATGCCCATACGCAATTGATTTATAAACACGCTATTTCAACCATTATGCCGGTAGAGGCGATTGACCTTTAGGATTTTAATTTGACCCAAACTGCCGTTGTTTTATTACCATATTCTAAAAACACACCTGATTTACGTAATCCTGAGGCGCGTTTAGATGAGGCTGTGTCTTTAACCAAAGCAATTGACCTCAATGTTGTACACAGCGAATGTGTCAGTGTGCGTGAAATTAAGGCCGGTACTTATTTGGGGCAAGGAACCATTGACCGCTTAGCCGACATTATTGAAGGTGAAAAAGTTGATGTGGTCATTATGGCTTGTCATTTATCGCCCTTGCAACAACGCAACTTAGAAAAGGCATGGAATACAAAAGTTATTGATAAAACGGCGTTAATTTTGGAAATCTTTGGGCAACGTGCCAGAACGAAAGAAGGTGTATTACAGGTTGAATTGGCGCATTTGACCTATGCACGCTCTCGCCTTGTGCGGTCTTGGACACACTTGGAACGCCAACGGGGTGGCGCCGGTTTCTTAGGGGGCCCCGGTGAAACACAAATTGAACTTGACCGTCGGTTAATTGATGAAGATATCGTTAAAATCAGAAAAGAACTGGCCGAAGTTAAAAAAACACGGGAACTGCACCGAAAAGCCCGCAAACGTGTACCGTATCCGATTGTGGCGTTGGTTGGTTATACAAATGCCGGTAAATCCACTTTGTTTAACTGTTTGACAAAGGCGGATGTATTTGCCAAAGATTTATTGTTTGCAACTTTGGACCCGACAATGCGTCAAGTCCGTTTACCAAACGGGCAAAATATTATTTTATCCGATACAGTTGGCTTTATTTCCGATTTGCCGACTGAGCTCGTGATGGCTTTCCGTGCGACTTTGGAAGAGGTTTTAGAGGCCGATATTATCGTTCATGTGCGTGATTACTCTCATCCGGATACTGAGGCTCAAAAACAAGATGTGGAGTCTGTTTTATGCGATTTGGGATTATCTGAAACCGTTGAAAATGGTATGTTAGAGGCACTCAACAAAATTGATATGCTGTCAAGTGATGATAAAAAATGTATTGTTGAAAAATCATCCAGACATACCACAAAGTGGCCGATTTGTGCCAAAACCGGAGAGGGATTGGATGATTTATTGTTGGCGATACAAAATCGGTTAACGGCTGGTTATAAGAAAATTGATATTAAAATTCCGATTGCGGATGGAAAAGGGGTGGCTTTGGCCTATCGTAAAGGACAAGTTGTCTCTAGAGTGGACAGAAATACGTTTATTAAAATGAGCCTTTTGGTTAATCCGATGGATTTGGCCTTATTTGATACATATAGGGTGGGGTAATGGTCAAAAATTTTGCCAGAACGATTGAAGATTTTACGTGTGATGTGTGTGGCGCTTTTGTCAAAGGGAATGGTTATACCAATCATTGTCCTCATTGTTTATCCAGTAAACATGTGGATATTAATCCGGGGGATAGAGCCGCTACTTGTCAAGGGACAATGTATGCCGTTTCTTTAGAGTTTAAAGGCTCAGAGCAATATATTGTCCATAAATGCATTTTGTGTGGACATACCAGACGAAACAAAGTGTCGCCTAATGACAACTTCAATGCCGTTTTGGCGGTGTCAAACGGCACAATAGAACAGTATATTGATAAGTTAACAAGACGCCCTAAATAAGCCCCTCACGGCACAACTTTGCATATACCGGTGTATTGAGGTTAAACATTTCAATCAACTCTTTCGGTGTATGTGTCACCGAAATGCTTGTGGATGTTTCTACCCCATTTTTAATGGTTTTAACCACACTGCTGGGTAAATCAGCCCGTCCGATACAAGAAGATAAATAAATAAAACATTCATCATTGTCTTCCAAATATTGTTTAGCCAAATGACGGGCGAATAAATTTAAGGTTAAATCCGCTTTAGTTCCGTCTTTCGTCCACGGACTGCCACCTCCGACCGGACAGGCGGTAGAGTAAAAATCGCATGCCAATTTGCGTCCGGTAATACCGGCATCGGCAATAGAGGAGTGCATGGTATAAGTTCCCGTACCATTGATGATAATTTTTTCGGGTTTTTCACCCAGTGTTTCAATAATAAAATGGGTTAAATCTTGAGGTTTCAACATTGGTACAGCGGCAATGACTGTTTGAATATGGCCTAGGCTGTCTAATGTAATTTGTGTTTTAATATCCAATCCTAGATTATCGGATGATTTTGCCAGTTCATAAAGGGCCTTATTTAATTTTTTAGCCAGATAGAGTTCTTTTGGCATCATATTTTCGCCTTGACATGCATAGCCCACAAAAACGCCTTGATCACCCCAACCGTTTTGCATAACGCCTTGATTAATTTCAGCCGATTGAACGCCGATTAAGTTAATCACGTTAATTTTGTTAATATTGATGGCATGATCACCCCAAACTTCGGCATACCGTTCGTCATATCCGATATCCCTTAAGGCATCTTTAATAAAGGAGTCTAAATGTTGAGTATTTACATTGCCCATGACTTCACCACCCAACACAACGGTATTGTCTTTGACCATCACTTCAACGCCGTATTTGACCATAGGGTCTTGTTCAATAAAACGATCCAACAAAAAACTTGTAATGTAATCGGCAATTTTATCGGGGTGTCCTAATGAGACAAATTCGGCTGTTCTAATCATGTTTTTCCTCTCTTATTAAATCGTTGATAACGCTGTGTAGCGTTCTGATTTCTGATGTTGTTAAATTATTGCGTGTAAAAATATTACGCAAATTTCTTTGCATCCGTTCTTTTTTATCAAAAAATCTGAAATATCCCCGTTTTTCCAGTTCGTTTTCCAGATGTTTTAAAAAGAAATCCAATTCGGCTTTTGTGGCCGGTATATTTGTGCTTTGTGCAGAATTTTTTGCCTTACCAGCCAATTTAAACCACTCATAGCCAATCAATAAAACGGCTTGAGACAAATTCAGCGAGCAGTGCAGGGGATTAAGTGGAATTTCAATAATGCCGTCCGCCATAACCAATTCATGATTTTCCAATCCCGTTCGTTCGGCCCCAAATAATATGCCGCATTTTTGGCCTTGCGCCGTTTTATCTTTCATTAATTTGATGGCGGGTTCAGGTGTATATACCACTTTATTCATGCCTCGTTCTCTGGCCGTGGTTGCCAAAATAAAATTCAAATCGGCAATGGCTTCATCTAATGAATTAAAAACGGTTGATTTTTCCAAAATTTCGCCTGCACCCGAACTAGCTGATATAGCCTTATCCGATAAGTGATTTTCCCTGGGGGATACGATTCGCAGGTCATATAAACCGCAATTCATCATTGCCCTGGCTACCATACCGACATTTTCGGCCATTTGAGAACGAACCAAAATAATCACCGGCATTTGAGGGGATAATTGAGAGGGCGTTGCAATTTTTTTCATAATTATTTAAAGGAATCCAAATTAATTCGTAGAGATTTTTGACCAAGCTTTTGTGTATTATTTAATTTGATAATACCCATATTTTTTGCGGCCTGTGTTTGGGTAGCTTGTGAGGCAGGCAGGGACTGTGGTTGAGCAGACGTCTTCATTTCCGGTTTTTGCGTTGTCGGGACATGTGTTTCCGCCATTAATGGTATGTAGTTTTCTGTAAAAGTGGTTTGTAACAACATATCAACAGGAGCTTGAGTAATTTGCCGTCCTTCGTCTTCTAAAGCCTTAGGATGAGCTGTTTTGTAAGCCTTTTTTAATGCTTCTGTTTGAGCTAACCAATCTCGTTGCGAAAGTTTTCCTTTCTTTTTCATCTCATCTAAGTATTGCATTTTGCGGTTATAAGCTGCAGTATTGATTTCATATATCTGACGGTACAACATTTTTGTATAGACCGGAGAACGCGTCATCTCATTATCCAATAATTGACGTGAAACGGCGCTAAAATCAATCTCTTGAGAAAAAGCTCTGGGAATGAGTGCCAATAAACAAATGAAGAAAGGCAAAACTTTCATAGATATCCTTATCGTCTGGTATCAATTAAACGCAAAGAATTCCCAATCAAGTTTTCAATTGAAAAACCTGTTCTGCTTTCAAAAATTTCGGCAAAACCGACAGAGGCAAGAGCAACCGGATTAGAGGAGGATTGCAGATATTGCATCGAAGCCCAAATTTCATTTTTAAGCCATCTCGGGGCCGTATTAACGACTTTGTCTAATCCTTCCGGAATTTGATAACCCATATTACGCAAATGTTGAGACATTAACAAGATGTTTGTAATATTAACATCCGGTGCGGTTTCTTTTTGCCCTTTGGGTTGTGCCCAAGTTGTTTTATCTCCGATATAAGCCGGCTGTTCAATATTCCATGAATTGTCTGTCAGACCTTGATTTTCTTGTAGAGCAGGGGCTGTTTCCGGACGAGCCGATGTATCTTGAACGGCAGATCGGTTAGCCCATGGATCGGCCGCTAACTGAGCAAAGGAAAGTGTTGGAATGAACGCTAATATGGAAAAACATAACAGATATTTTTTCATAATTTATCCTTTCTGATATAATTTTTTTTGTTTTAAGAAATAATGAAGGCCGAGCGGAATCGATATCAAATAGCATACGCCGATAATACTGAGTGAAATCCACGGAAAGGCGAATAGGGAGGCAAAAACAAATAAAATGAAAATTCTGAGTGGCGTCATCATTTTTTCCGGAATATTTAAATGTTTCAAACACAATGTCGGAATGCGACTGGCCATCATAGAACCGCTGAACAATAAGAAAAAGCCCACAAACCACGGACAGCGAAACAAATCTATTTGTTCAGAACAAGCCAGCCATAATACCAAAGGCAGAATAGCTAATCCGGCTCCGGCCGGTGCGGGTACTCCCATAAAAAAGTGTTCCCAGTATTTTGGTTGAGGTTCGGCTGATTCTAACATTGTATTAAATCTGGCTAAACGCATTGCCGTACACATGGCTAAAAACAGAGCAAAACCCCAGTAAATACCAACGGCATCGGACCGAAACGCATTTCCGATTAACGCTTCATATCTGGCTCCTTGATCCATTGTCCATTGATACATTAAAAAACCGGGAGCAACACCAAAGCTAACGAAATCAGATAGAGAATCCAATTGAGCACCAAATTTCGATTCGACACCGAGTAAACGGGCAACGCCTCCGTCTAAAAAGTCAAATAAAGCCGACAGAGCAATAAATAGTACTGCCAATTTCCACTGACCCCAAAAGGCCATATTTAAAGACGAAACACCAAAGCCAAGCGCCGTCATTGTAATGGCATTAGGAAATAACTGACGAATTTTAATTTCTGATTGTTTCATAGATTGTTGTATTTTTTTCATTATTTTTTCTTAACGATGTCTGATAAATCAGCTAACACCGTTTCCCCTGCAATAGAAGTTTGACCAAGTAATACCTTCGGTTTGACACCTTTGGGCAAAAAGACATCTAAACGACTGCCAAAACGAATCATGCCGAATACCTCTCCGGCTTTTAATTTTGTTCCGACTTTTAACGGACAATAAATGCGACGGGCCACAAGACCGGCGATTTGGATAAAACCGATACGAATGCCGTTATGCATACGGACACAAATTTCCTGACGTTCATTGTCTTCGGAATCTTTGTCGGCAACCGAGGCAAATTTTCCGGGGCGATAATTTAATGCATGAACAGTACCGCTGACAGGAGACCGATTCACATGGACGTTGAAAACACTCATAAAAATACTGATACGAGTTAAAGGTTCCGTTCCAATATCTAACTCTTTCGGAGGAATAATCTCTTTAATATTTGTTACAATACCGTCTGCCGGAGCATAAATGATGTGACTGTTGGTTGGTGTGACCCGTTCCGGATTCCGAAAAAAGTAAAAAGCAAAAGCAGATATTGGCAACCCGATAATCCAAATCCACGGGTAAAATAATCCGAAAATGATGAAAACCCCAAAAATGACGCCGACGATTTTTAGTCCTTCCGGATGAATTGGCGGAAATAAATAGCGTTTCCAAGATAAATCAATATGACTTTCACGAATTTTTTGATTATTTTCTTTATTCATTTGTAACTCCTTTTTTTTGTATGCTAATACATTTTATAATATTTTAAAAGTCTTTTTTTTACTTTTTTTAAAAAAATATGAAATTGTAATTATTTTGTTGACAATAACTTTATTTTAATATATGTTTCTTCGTACATGCCCAGATGGCGAAATTGGTAGACGCGTCAGTTTCAGGTGCTGGTCCTGTCAAAGGGGTGGAGGTTCGAGTCCTCTTCTGGGCACCATTTCAAAGGCTCCGTTTTCGGGGCTTTTTTACATGGGGAATGGAACTTGAAATGTTTCAGTCTTATAAATTATAAAATTTTTAATAAAATTAATTTGTTATTCTAAAAAGATTGCCGTTTTTTACATAATATGGTATAATTGAATATACCTGTTATAAGGAGGGGCTATGGCACAGTCAACAACAGAATTGACGCCACAAGAAAGAAAAATCGCTATAAAAACGAGATACGTAAAAATCAAGCGGTTTTTAACGAACATAACCGTGATATGTATGCCAATACGACCGAACGTGAAACAAATGATCCGGCTAAGAAAGAGTATCAGCGTTTAGATGAAAAATCTAATGCTTTACAAGGTAGTATGAACCGTTTTGTGCGCATGTTAAGAAATTATTCTTTGGCCGAACTCGCCTTAAAAACGGAGGTTGTCGGAAGCGCCGTTGCAGTGGCTGCGGGAACAGGAGCTGTCAATATGTTGGTATTACCGATTGCAGCCCTCAGCTGTCAAGGAGCTGTGGGGCGAATTGTCAATTCCGTCTTTTCACTCAAAGAGCATATTGGTACGTTTGCCCATGCCTATAACAGTTTTAAATCAAAGGTTAAAAATATCACATTTGGTAAGACAAAAGTTCCTCAGCGGGCAAATACCATAGAATTGGATTGTATTGCGGTTGCTCATCGGACGCAAGATGATATTACAATGCATCGTGACACCCCGCTTTTTACCAGTGATGAGAAATTAACCATTGGCAAAGGCATTACTGTTTTATCTGGGGCCAGTGGTGCCGGTAAAAGCTCATTAATTAATATGTTAATGCACTCAGATGATCCGGTGCAAGGGGCTATTCGTATCGGTTATACAGATGACCAAGGAACATTTGTCGGGAATGATTATAAAGACCTGGCTTTTGCCGAACCGGCCAGACATATTGCGATTTCTTTACAAGGGGCAATACCTGCTAAGATGACGGTTGATGAATATATCAGATTGGCTAATCCGAATGCTGATGAGGCAAAGGTGAAAGAAGTTAAAGAGTTATTGGGGATTTGTGATGACGGTAATCCGGCCAGTATTTCACCAAGTTTGGAAATTCGGGATAATAATTTATCCGGTGGACAACGGAATCGCTTAAATGTTGCTCAGGCCCTAATTAAAGATTCTCCGATTTTGATTTTGGACGAACCAACGGCCGGTGTTGATGCGGCTATGAGCCAAAATGTTGTAGATTATATCAATAAAATCAAGGATGAAAAAACCATTGTTTATATTACGCACCATCCTGAGGAAATTCGTCAGTTAGAGGCCACTCAAGCTTTGGATTTGGATAAACAGCCAACTGAGGCAACGGCAAAAATGACACGCTATGATTTAACGGAGGCGGTCACTAAAGAAGGATATTTGAATTTGTTTACAAATCGTAAAGGCAGTAGTGAACGGTCTGAAAATCGTGTAGGTAAAACCTTGCGTGAATTAAGTCATGTTTCTTATGCTTCGTATGACAGATTACCAAAAACACCTGATAATATAGAACGTCGTCAGCGGGTGGCAAAACGGTTGATTGAGGCCAGACGTGAAGAGAGGGCCCTCAGTGGTACGCATCAATTAGTGCGAGATACCTATCCGAAAAAATCCGTTTATCGTGATACCAATCGTGGTAAGTAAATCAAGGATCGGATATTAGTCATATGTTTTTCCGGCAACGCGCATATATTCCTTGGGTAATCTGCATACATCGTAACGAGAATGGTGTGTTACTTTGCAAATACGGCCAATAAATTCTTCTTGCAGTTTTTCCGGGATATGTAATTGTTGCAAATTATATTTCCAAAATTTTGGCATTTTAGAGGGCGTGTTTCCTAAATATCCCCCTAAATCATTATAATTATTGCGTTCGGCACCGGCAATAATATTATGAATAATTTCTGAGCGTAAAGAAATTAACTCAGGATCATTGGAATGTGCTTTGCCATAGCAATGTGCCCCCGGTAATAATCCGTGTGTTAAGTATAACGGCATATTAAACCCTTTTGTATGATCTGTAGGAATGCCCGGGTGTGTTGTAATAAAAGGCTGTAAATCAATAGGGAAGACTCTGTCATGATTGGCGGAATACAACATGTTACCTGTGTTTTGAAAATACCCGCCGGCCCCAACATCTATGGAATGCCGTCTGGAATTTAGAAAATGCAAATCATCATAGAGTTTATCCATGGCCTTTTCCGACATATGAGCAACAGTTTCGGATAACACTCTGGTGCGAACCAAAGCGCTTTCAGGATCTGGTTTTTCCCGACCGGCTTTATGCACCTCTAATGAAAATCCAGGGGCGTAGTAATTGACTGTAATCAATGGTGTGTTCAGAATATATGGATTTTCGCCCCACCAAGCCAAGGATTGTGCAAAATTACGACCACTGAATATATCCGGTTGATAATGCAGTGAGTTTTCTGTTAATAATTGATGCAATTCAATCAAAGGAGGGGTATTATGGCTGACACGAACGGTGTACATTGGTTTTGTATGAACTTTGTAAACCTTGGCTTCTTCCCCTTCACCAAGAGGCATTTCACTCATGGCAAATAAAATTTCTTCTACTGTTGGTAAATTGTTGGCAATAGGGAAACTTCTTAATGTTTCCAATTCCGATAAAGAATTATTGTCTATTTTGGTGTTTTCTTGTGCCATATCTAACCTCATAAAACCGTAAGAGTTAAAGGATTATATCATATATAAAAATATTCGTCAATATTTTTTTATTAAAGCAATTATACAGAGTTTGAGTATCTTAGATAGGTAGCTAAATCAATACAGAGAACTGTTTATCAGGAATAAATGTTTTATAAAAATACAGATGGTGGTCGTTAGGGAACTTAACAATAAAACCTATTTTTTTGCTTGCAATTTAAAAAAACTGGTTGTATAACCGATTCATTATATATATAAGGATCGTTATATGACAAAGATTGTACTACATAAAGGTGATTTACCACAAGATATTAACTTTACAGGCTCTGTTGCGGTTGATACCGAAACAATGGGATTGAATTTGCATCGTGATAGATTATGTTTGGTGCAGTTGGGAGATGGCAAGGGAACCGCGCATCTGGTGCAAATTATTCCGGGGCAAAATTGTCCAAATCTCAAAAAATTACTAACGGATAAAAATGTATTGAAAATATTTCATTTTGCCCGTTTTGACGTTGCCAAAATTTATAATGATTTAGGTGTTATGGTTGAGCCGGTTTATTGCACGAAAATTGCATCCAAATTGTGCCGGACATGTGCCCCATATCATGGCCTTAAAAACTTGTGTTATGATTTGTTAGGCGTTTCGGTATCCAAAGAACAACAATGTTCCGATTGGGGGGCTGAAAAACTGACAAAAGACCAATGTCAATATGCTGCAAATGATGTATTGTATTTGCATGAGTTAAAAGAAAAATTGGATACATTGTTAAAACGGGAAGGGCGATATGAAATTGCCATGGAATGCTTTGATTTTTTAAAAACTCGTGCAAAATTAGACCTATTGGATTTTGAAGAACCCGACATTTTTTCTCACCATTAATGAAAGGATAAACTCATGACCCCTAATGATATTATTCAAACGGCAAAACGTGTTATTGATACGGAAATTCAAGGATTAAACCTAATGCGTGATGCGATGGGAGACGCTTTTGTACAAGCGGTTGAAATGATGGAACCTGTTAAAGAAAATAAGGGCCGTATCATTATTTCCGGTATGGGGAAAAGCGGACATATCGGTCAAAAAATTGCAGCGACATTGGCTTCTACCGGTACGCCGTCTTTCTTTGTTCATCCGTCCGAGGCCAGTCATGGTGATTTAGGTATGCTGACAAAAGAGGATTTGTTGATTACAATTTCCAATTCGGGTGAAAGCCGTGAAATGGGCGATATTATTTCTTATTCTCGTCGTCATAATATTCCGATGATTGCGATTACCAGTAAAGCCGAAAGTACAATGGCAAAAGCGGCAGATTTAGTTTTGTTAATTCCAAATGCCAAAACGGCACCGGAGGCTTGTCCGCTTGGTTTGGCCCCAACAACATCAACAACGTTGACATTGGCTATGGGGGATGCTTTGGCGGTTGCTCTTATTGAAAAACGTGGCTTTACGATGCAAGATTTTAAAGACAGACATCCGGGTGGTAAACTTGGCAATGTCTTGTTAAAAGTGGAAGATATTATGGCCAAAGGGGCTGAATTGCCTTTAATCGGACCTAATGAAATGATGGCCGATGCTTTGGTCGTTATGACGGAAAAAAGTTTGGGCTGTTTAGGGGTTGTCTCTGATGAAGGTGAGTTGCTTGGTATCATTACCGATGGGGACTTGCGTCGTCATATGGCGGCAGATTTAATTGTACGTCGAACACAAGATGTAATGACGCAAAAACCGAAAACGTTAATCGGTTCCATGTTGGGGGTTGAAGCCGTGGCCTATATGAACGATAATAAAATTACCAATATTTTTGTGGTAGATGGGGAAAATCGTCCGATCGGGTTATTGCATATCCACCACTTATTGAAAGCAGGAGTGGCTTAGTCGTACATGTTTACCCGCAGATTGTTAAAGATAAAAATCCATTCAAGACGCGTTTTGATTTTTAAACGCTCTTTGCCGATTTTTGCTTTTTTGCTGGCGGGAATCATGATCGTGTGGCCTCAACTGAGTGAACAAAAGGATAAATTTACGGCCAGACAAATTCCGCAAGATGCCATAAAAGGAGCCAAAGTGGATATGTCTGAAGTGCGTTTTTTTTCGAAAGATGATAAAGACAGGCCGTTAACCGTTGTGGCTCGGTCGGTTGTTGAGACGGATCCTCAGAAAAAAATTATTACTCTGAATGAACCGGATGCAACCTATGTTATGGAAAATAAAACGGTTTTGAATTCTAAAACGATATATGGATTGGCTTTTCAAAAAGAAGAGTATTTGTATTTTGAAGATGAGGTTGATACAAAAACCAATAATGGTTGGACGGCAAAATCCCGTAAAGTAATTTATGATTATAAACAAGGGATTTTGGAAAGTGGCTCTCCGGTAAAAATTTCCGGACCGGATGGGATATTGACGGCAGATAAAGGATTTTATATTGTGGATAAAGGGCAAAATATGATTTTTAACGGTCATATTGATGTTGTGATAACTTCTGTATCGGATAAAATTCATTTGACGGCCGAAAAAGAAATGATTATTAATCAAGGTCAACGTACTGTTACTGCCGTTCAAAATGTTGTGGCGGTACAAAATAATTCTACTATAACGGCCGATGAAATGGTTTTATATTATTTGCCCAAGGGAAAGGGCAAGGAACGTATTGAAAAAATTATAGCCACAGGGCATGTTATTGCTGATAATAAAACGCAAAAAATTACGGGGGATACAGGCATTTATAATCCAAAAACACAAGAAATTGAGATGACCGGAAACGTTGTTTTAACTCAAGGCATGAATAAAGCCTATGGAACAAAGGCGACGTTAAATTTAAAGACGGGGCTCAGCTCTTTAACGGCAACAGAGAATAAAAAACCGACCCGTATTAAGGGGCAATTGATACCGTCAGATTTACAGTAATGAGGATAAAATGATAACGACACGAGAAGGCTTAGTTGTTGAAAATTTAAGTAAAAGTTATAAAAAACGCGTTGTTTTAAAAGATGTGTCTTTGTCTGTTAAAAAAGGCGAGGCTGTCGGTCTTTTAGGCCCAAACGGTGCCGGCAAAACGACCTCTTTTTACTGCGTAACAGGATTAATTGCTCCGAATTCCGGTAAGATTTACTTAAACGGTATTGATATCACTTCATTTCCCGTTTATCGTCGCGCCAGATTAGGGGTGGGGTACTTACCGCAGGAAGCCTCTATTTTTCGGGGACTGAATGTGGAAGATAATATCCGCAGTGTTTTGGAAATTGTAGAAACGAATAAGGAAAAACGTGAACAAGATCTCGATTCGTTATTAAAGGAATTTTCCATTGAACATTTAAGATTTTCTCCGTCTCGGGCCTTGTCCGGCGGTGAGCGCCGCAGATTAGAAATTGCCAGAGCTTTGGCCTCTCGTCCGTCTTTTATTTTGTTGGATGAACCGTTAGCCGGTATTGACCCGATTGCCGTTGGGGAAATTAAAGATTTAGTCGGACAGTTGAAAAATCGAGGATTGGGCGTGTTAATCACTGATCACAATGTGCGAGAGACATTAAGTATTATTGATCGAGCCTATATCTTGCATGATGGCCGAGTACTGAAACAAGGTACACCGGAGGAAATCATTGCCGATGAAAATGTGAAAAAAACATATTTAGGAAAAAATTTCTCACTGTAATCATTTTTTACTGGCTAATTTGAAAAAAAAAAGGTATAAGCTTTCTATTGTAAAATTTTTTGGAGTATAAAATATGACAACTGTAAAAAGAATTGGTGTTTTAACAAGTGGCGGAGATTGTTCCGGTTTGAATACAGCTATCCGCGGTGTAACATTAAGTGCTATCACAAAAGGTTGGGAAGTCTATGGTATTCATAATGCCACAGATGGCTTATTCGTTCGTCCGATGCGTTATCAAAAATTGACGATGGCGGATTTTACATGTCCGTATGCCACAATGGGTGGCACAATGCTCGGCACCAACAATTCGGGTAATGCCCATATCCAAGAACGGGCCGATGGCACAATTGAAGAGTTGACAGATGAAGAACTCAATCAACGTTTTAAAGACGGTATTAAAGAGTTGGGATTGTCTGCTTTGGTTGTTATCGGCGGTGACGGTTCTATGGCAATTGTCAGTAAATATTGCAAAATGGCCGGTATTTCCATGATTGGTATTCCAAAAACAATTGATAATGATGCACCGGGTACAGATATGGCTATTGGGTTTGCCACGGCAAAATCTATCGTGGCCGATGCTTTGGATAAATTGGATACAACGGCAACCAGTCATAACCGCGTTATTGTGTTAGAGGTTATGGGCCGTGGAGCAGGGCATTTGGCATTAGAAGCTGGTATCGCCGGATTTGCCGATGCGATTTTAATCCCGGAGGTGTCTTATACCTATGAAGGATTACGTGATTGTTTGAAAAATGCCAGAGCAAATGGCCGTAAACATGCGTTGGTTGTGGTGGCCGAAGGTGTTAAAACGCCGGATGGTAAACACTCATTTGCCACAAACGGCAAGACTTTTGGCGGGATTTCAGAATATTTTGCCGCTCGCTTACAAGCCGATGGTTTCAATGTGCGTGCCAATATTTTAGGGCATATTCAGCGGGCCGGCTCTCCGGTGGTTGAAGATCGATTGTTGGCCTCTCAATTTGCCGTTAAAGCAATTGAATTGTTGGCTGAAGGAAAAGATAACCGTGTTGTTGTGCATCAAAACGGTCAAATTACCGATATGGATTTGAATGACGTTTTGCGTATCAGTAATACACCGGTCAATCCATCTGGCGAAATGGTCAAAACGGCCAGAAGCTTGGGCATTTATGTCGGTGAAAAATAAAACTTGCCTTTTATTTGCTTTGGATTTATAATTATTGTATAGAAAAGGAGAAAAATATGACTGATAAAATTCAAAATCGTTTGAACGCATTGAAAGCAAAACACGCTGAATTAGATGCCTTAATTGAACAAGAAAATTCTTATCCCAGACCGGATGATACAAAAATCCACGAATATAAAAAACAAAAATTAAAAATTAAAGAAGAAATTGAAGAAATTGAAAAAAATATGTAATTTTTACCCCCTCTGAAAAAAGAGGGGGATTTTTGTATCTTGAAACAACTCATTTATATGTTATTATTTACATACCGCAATTCTATCATGGTTATTTTGCTTAGCATCAAAATTGCCACTATTATTTTTAAGACGAGGTGTCCACATAGTGGTTTTACCAAGTGGCGTTTTAGTCCACACATATTTATCTCCTAAAACCTCATATAATTTTAAAGATAGATCATTTGAATGCCATGCACCATCTTTTGTAAAAGTTAAATCATTATTATCCAAATGTTCTTTTCCAATTTTGGCACAAGCCCATTCAGCATTCCACCAATTCATATCGGTTGCCGATACATAATAAGTTGTACCAGCTACTTCATAGCGTAAAAAATTAACTTTAACACATGTACCTGTTGTACCTGCAGGAAAACGTTCAGTATTGCTTACATAATTTACAACAGCACAATATTCTTTGGCACCGCATTCATCATTTGAAGTGCAACTACCAAGTGGGATGCAAATATCCATTTCGCAAAATCCGGCTTCTCCATCCTCTGTTGTGCAAGACGCACCTTCAATACCACATTTTGAATCCCAAGTTCTAGGAGTCCCTGTCGTCTTAAAACACCAACCATTTTCGCAATATTCATCTTCACTACAGGCTGGATCACATGAAATAGCATCAAAATAAAATTCCATTGTGTTTTGTTCGGATTCTTCACATGGGTCTGTATCATCTGTTTCGTCTTCAAGGGCATCTGAACCCACATAAATATCTGCATGCTCTTTTAATGTGTCACCAATCATTTTACACACACGGGATGGAATATTCTCTGCCACAATTGCATATTGACCCAATGAATCATTGCGTAGTATATCTATGGGATAAATTGTTTTTTCTGTTTTCCATTCGGACACAACAGGTGTTTTTTCGGCGGATATATGCATATGCTTGATTAAATCAATTGACCGCAACATAATATCATTTACCGTTTCACTGGCTCGATATTTATCCATCCCATAAGAATATCCCACAATGCTACCGATAGATAAAACCCCAATGACTGCCAAAACGCCGATAATTTCAACCATACTGCGACCGGATTGTGAAGACGATACTTTCATTATTAAAACTCCTTATAAAAAAACCACTTATAAAAGTGGTCGGGGAGTTCAAAAATCATCACAACAAAAATGACCCTTTGAATCTTTAGGAAAAATCCCTTGAACATACATCCAAAGCTCCCCAACCTAAGGAGGGGATGGTCAATAAGGGCAGGCACAACAAAGCATATAGCTATTGCCATTGACGATGCCTTATTGTGCACCGTGTTGTAAAAGAGCTTTTGAAGACTCCGAACCACTTTTGGTTCTAACCATGTAAATTAATTACAGGGCTCAAGAACATACTAAATAAGGCAAATTGAAAAATCAAGTGTTTTTTGTTTTATAATTTTGATTTTTACCTATTGACTTTTATAATACGGACTTTTAGAATGTCTTTTAAATTACAGAAGGAGAATATATGCTTAAAAATCCCTTGAAATTATTGAATTGGTCGGTGTTTTTTCAAACACAAATTTTTATGTTGCCGATTATGTTGTTATTCTATCAAAGTAATGGCTTAACAAAGGGGGATTATTTTCTGTTTCAAGGGATTTTTTCTATAGCGGCCCTGTGTTTTGAAGTGCCGGCCGGTTATATCGCCGATTGGATTTCTCGTAAAAAAGTATTGATTTTATCATATGGCTTATTTTTATTACGTTTGATATTATGGTATTTCTTAGGCGGTTATTGGGTTGTTTTAATCGGTGAGTTATTATATGCCGCTTCTAAAGCTCTCTTTTCCGGTATCGCTGATGGATATATTTATGATTTGCTCAAATCCAAAGGGCAAACAACCAGAATGTTGAAACGCTATGGTCGTATGAACTTCTTTATGTCTGCGGGAACGGCAATTGCATCGTTATTGGGGGCGAAATTGTATCAAGAATATGGTGTTATGACCTTAATTGTTATTGAAATTATCTTTAATTCAATTGCCCTTGGTATGTTGTTTTTGTTGCCGGATGTGCCGTCCGAAAGAACAGAAAGCTTAACGACCAGAGAAAAATATCATGATTTATTTAAAATTGCCAAATCGGCTTTGACGAATGAAAAAATTAAATACTATATTGGGTATTCGGCAATGGCTGTGGCGGCTTCTATGATTTTTGTATGGAGTTTTCAACCACTTATGCAAATTGCTGGCATTCCGATTGCTTTATTTGGTGTGGTTTATTTTATTAATCATGCCTTTCGGGCCTTGGCCAGCTATATGTTGGATAAAACAATGAAGGTATTTACCTTAAAAAAATTAGGGATAACGATTTACGGTTTATTTATTATCGCATTTGGATTGGCTATCAGTATGTTGCATATTAAAACGGTATGGATAAATATGGCAATTATGACCTTTATTTGTTTTGTTATTGCATCTCAACTGACATTTACACTTGCCAGTATCAGCCGGATTCATACGTTCGTGTCATCTTCTATTCGCTCCACCGTTTTGTCTTTAAATACAATGGTCAGTCGATTGTTGACAGGCTTTGTGTTAATCATGTTCAAATTCTTGTTGGATGATGTAGATATGCAATCGGCATTTTATATTTATTTGGGATTGTTTTGTCTAAGTGCTTATCCGCTTGTTAGATTGCTCAAACAGCCGGAGGCGAAAACGAATTAAACGAGTAGGGGGGGGGCACAAAAAAAGAGGGATTTTATCCCTCTATTAATTTTCTTCTAAGAAACTGCGCAATTTTCTGGATCGACTTGGGTGTTTGAGTTTGCGCAAAGCCTTTGCCTCAATCTGACGGATACGTTCACGAGTAACGGCAAACTGTAAGCCGACTTCTTCCAATGTGTGGTCAGAGTTCATACCGATACCGAAACGCATACGTAATACCCGTTCTTCACGAGGGGATAGGGTCGATAACACCGCGGTACAAGATTGACGTAAATTCGTTTGGATAGCCGCCTCTAATGGCTGCATTGTTTGCTTATCTTCAATGAAATCCCCTAAGTGTGAATCTTCTTCATCACCAACCGGCGTTTCTAAAGAAATCGGTTCTTTGGCAATTTTTAATACCTTTTTAATTTTTTCAACCGACATATTAATGCGTGGAGCCAATTCTTCCGGTGTCGGTTCATGCCCTGTTTCCAACATCATTTGGCGGCTGGTTCTGAGCATTTTGTTAATTGTTTCAATCATATGTACCGGAATACGAATGGTTCTGGCTTGGTCAGCAATCGCGCGGGTAATGGATTGACGAATCCACCATGTGGCGTAGGTTGAAAATTTATATCCGCGTTGATATTCAAATTTATCAACGGCTTTCATAAGACCGATGTTGCCTTCTTGAATTAAATCTAAAAACTGCAGGCCACGATTTGTGTATTTTTTGGAAATAGAAATCACCAAACGCAAGTTCGCTTCAATCATCTCTTGTTTGGCCTTGTTTGTTTCTTGACGACCTTTTTTAATTGTTGTTACCAAACGGCGGTATTCCGAAATCGGCATTTTTGTTTCTTCGGCGACACCTTGGATAGCCCCGCGAATATCATTAATTTCCTGTTCGTGTTTATCCACAAACATTTTCCATTGTTTGGAGGTTTTCTTTTTAATTTTCGTAATCCATTTCGGATCCATTTCTGAATTTTGATAAGTTTGCAGAAAATCTTCACGATCAATTTTACACATCGTTGCCAAACGCAGTAATTTTCCTTCCAACATCATTAATCGTTGGTTGACATCTGTAATTTGTTCGATTAAACCTTCAATACAGTTTTGATTTAAATGGATATTTTTTAATTTATCCGTCAAATCTTTTTTTAAGGTATTATATTTATTTTCCGTAGCGGTTGGAATGGCTTTTCCGGCCATAATTGCAACCAGTCGATCTTTTTGAACTTTTGTAAGCTTTTGATAAAGTGTTTCAATGTCTTTGAATGCCACTAAAATTTGAGGCATTAAATTTTCTTCCATTTGTGATACGGATAAGGCGGCCTCTTCATCATCTTCATCAAACTCATCTTCCGTATCTTCATCGGATGTATTTTCATTTTCATCTTCAATATGGATATCATCATCGGCCAATTCGTCATCATCATCAGCCTCATCCAATTCGGCATAAGTAGTATCAGATGCCTCTTCGTCATCCTCAAAAGTTTCGTCAGAATCTTCGATTGGTGTTTTTTTCTCTTCGGCTTTGATTTTTTGTTCTTCTTTCGCCAAAGCCGCAGCCGCTGATTGACGGATTTTTTCGGCTTTTTCCATTTGTTCTTTATTTGGAGTGGCTTCAAAGGTGGCTTCTAAATCAATAATTTCTCTCAAAAAAATTGTACCGGCGAGCAGTTTTTTGTTCCACTCAGACAAAGCCTCCATTGCTAAGGCACTCTCTGACAATCCACTCATCATAACATCTACACCGGCGGCGATTCGTTTGGCGATGGCAATTTCACCATCACGTGAGAGTAATTCAACCGCCCCCATTTCCCGTAAGTATAAACGGACCGGATCGTTAATGCGAGCCCCGACATCCACTTCCTCGGCT
>JAZKXP010000075.1:0-12693 GCA_045611665.1 Alphaproteobacteria bacterium
TGCAAGGGGCAAAAATTACGGTACCGACGCCTTATGGGGCAGTGGCTTTGACTGTGCCGGCGTATTCCAGTTCTGGAAAAACTTTGCGCTTAAAAGGGCGGGGTGTTAAGGATAAAGGCGATTTATTGGTTAAATTAATGATTGCTTTGCCCGAACATTCCAATGCCGATTTAACGGCCTTTGTGGAAAAATGGGACGCTAAACCTCTGAATCCCAGAAAATTTTAAGAACTATTTAATTCAACGCCATAAAAAATAATGGTTTTTATACCGATGCCAAATCATGGATTTGGATTTGCATTTTTGTTTTACCTTTCCAGTGTTCTTGTTTCAGGTATCCGGCAACATGAAAATATTTATGCTTTGAATTTAATAACATATCACCCAGTGCAGTTCCTTCTGCCCGAAAAGCAATCGCCGACAGATATTTTCCGCCCCGTCCCGTTAACGTGCAAGCAATGTGCCCGTTTTTAAGTAATATCGGCCTTGAAACCATGACATTTTTCACGACAAATCTTGGTTCTGAGTTGGCCTCTCCAAATGGAGCCAGCAACGCCAGTTGATCGGTCAGTTCCGGCGTAACACCGCCGATATCTACCAGACCGTCAATATCCAAAATTTGATTGTCCGAACTGATTTGTTCGGGTGTAATATTATCTTTCAGATAAGCATAAAAGTCGGCTAATTTTTCTCGATTTAAAGAAAAACCCGCCGCCATGGGGTGACCGCCGCCACGACTTAAAATTTTCTTTTCGATGGCATTCATAACCAAAGTTCCCAAATCCACTCCTTGAACGGAACGGGAAGACCCTTTGACCTCATCACCTTCAATGCTTAAAGCAAAAACCGGTAAATTGTATTTATCCTTCAAACGACCGGCCACAATGCCGACAACTCCTTGATGCCAATCTTCCCCTTGAACAATAATGAAGGGGTCATTTGACATTCGATGTTCAACTTGTTCGGTGGCAGCTTGTAAAACGGCGGCTTCAATATCACGGCGTGTCAGGTTTAAATCCTCTAAAATCTGAGCCAGAGCCGCGGCTTCCACATCATCATTGGTGGATAATAATCGCATGCCGATATCGGATTTGCCGACGCGTCCGCACGCATTAATGCGCGGTCCGAAAACATATCCCAGATGATAAGCTGTCGGTGCTTCTTCTAATCCAACCAACTGAGCCAAAGCGGCAATGCCTTTGTTTTGTCCCAGTCGCATTTGATTAAGGCCCGATTTAACAAACAATCGGTTGACCCCTTGTAATTTGACGACATCGCAAACGGTACCAAAGGCAACCAAGTCTAAATAAGACATTAAATTGGGTTCCGGTCTGTCTTTATAAAATCCCAATCCTCTTAAAATATTGTTGAGTGCGACCGTAAACAAAAAGACAACGCCGACGGCAGCCATATACCGACAGGGGTGGTCTATCGGTTCATCAAGGCGTTTCGGATTGACAACACCATAGGCATTCGGTAGTGTTTTTTCCGGATCGTGATGGTCCAAGACGATAATATCCAATCCGCAAATGCGGGTGCCGTATTCAATCGGGTCAAAGGCCGTCATACCGCAATCCAGCGTGGCGACCACTTTACAGCCGGCCTTTGAAAATTCTTTCATTTTTGACGTGTTCGGACCATATCCGTCTTCGCGGTCCGGAATGAAACAATGTACTTTTACACCGCAACTTTGTAAAAACATTTTCAATAAGGCCGTAGAGGTAGCACCATCCACGTCATAATCGCCCATTAATCCGATAGACTCACCTGCCATGACGGCACTTGCCATGCGACGGGCGGACCGATCCATGTCTTTTAATGAAAAAGGGTTGGGCAAATTATTTTTTAAAGTGGGCTTTAAATAGCTTTCAGCTGTATCCAAGGTGATGCCCCGTGCCGCCAAAGATTTGGCAACCACTTCGGATAATCCGAACTTTTGGCTGAGTGCTAAACTTAACCGCTCATCAGATTCTTTAAATTTCCACGTCAGCCCACTAACAGACTGATCCACACCTAAAACCGACATACACTATCCTTTTTTCTTATTCAAAGCAAGTGTACTGTGTCTTTCAGGAAAAAGCAAGCAAAAAAACTTAAAAAATGCGTGGAAAAGTGCTTGCAAAGATATTATTTGTCTTTTATACTGGAGAAAACTGAAAGGAAAATGCATGTATACACCCAATGTTCTATTTGTTGCCAGTGAAATGACTCCTTTTGTTAAAACCGGCGGGTTAGGGGATGTTGTGGGGGCGTTGCCGAAGTCGCTTGCTAAAAACGGTGTGGTGGTTAAGGTTGTTATTCCTCTGTATAGTGAAATTAATTACGAAAAATATGGGTTAAAAAAGGTTATGGATGGCAATTGTGTTCAAATGGGCAATTGCCAAGAATTTTTTTCGGTTCATATGTCAAATTACATTCCGGGAATTGAAGTTTATTTTATCGAATTTAATAAATACTTTAATCGTCCATGGGTATATGGTGACAGGTGGAGCGGACAAGCCTATGAAGACAATCCCTATCGGTATGCATTTTTCAGTCGAGCAGCCTTACAAGTTGCTAAGGATTTAAATTTCCGTCCGGATGTGGTGCATGTGCATGATTGGCAAACGGCACTGATTCCATATTATTTGAAAAATGATAAAGATCCGTTTTTTGCCCATACTAAAAGTTTGTTGACGCTTCATAACTTGCCGTATCAAGGGCGTTTTTCTCAAGATATTATGGGGTATGGTAAAATTGATTGGAAAGATTTCCATCCGGGCGCCTTTGAAGATTATGGCTTTGTGAACTTCTTAAAAGGCGGTATTCGTTTTGCAGATAAACTCAACACGGTGTCTCCGGGGTATGCGAAAGAAATTTTAACGACGGAATATGGGGCCGGATTGGATTTCTTGCTGAGAGAACGCCAAAAAGATTTATCCGGTATTTTAAATGGGATTGATACGCAATTTTGGAATCCGCAAAGTGATGAAATTATTTCTAAACAATATTCTTTCGAAACCTTTAAAGAGGGAAAAAATAAAAATAAACAGGTTTTGGTGGACAGAATGGGCTTGGGCAGTGTGGATAAACCAATTTTCGGGATGTCTGTGCGTTGGGCAGAACAAAAGGGTATTAAAATGGTAGCCGCCGCTATTGAGCCGATTTTAAAGACGATGCAGGCTCAGTTCGTGTTGATGGGGGATGGAGATAGTTGGGCTCAGGATTACTTTTCTTCTCTCCCAAAAAAATATCCGGGGCAGATTGCCGTCAAGGTCGGATTTAATCCGGAAATGGAACACTGGATTGATGCGGGCAGTGATTTTTCATTGGTTCCGTCTTTGTATGAACCATGCGGATTAAAACAAATGGTCAGTCAAACGTATGGCGCATTGCCGATTGCTCGTTCTACGGGTGGATTGGAAGATACGGTCTTTAACTATAACGAATATTATGGTGTCGGTACGGGCTTTAAATTCTGGGAGGCTTCACCCGAGGCGTTCTATAATACAATCGGGTGGGCAAATGCCACTTATTATGACAGACCGAACCATATTGATTCAATGCGAAAATTGGCGATGCGTCAAAATTATTCGTGGTCAAAATCCAGTCAAGATTACAAAAGTTTATATAAGAAAATGTCAGGAGTATAATTATGCAAAAAATTTCAGTAGCTATTGTCGGTTGGGGTAATGTCGGTCGTGGGTGTAAGCGCGCGATTGAAGAATGTTCGGATATGGTTTTGGCCGGCGTTGTGCGTCGTCCGCAAACTGTTAAAAATGAAGATGAAGCTTTGGCCAATACCCGTGTCGTGTCAGATGTCAGAAAGTTAAAAGATGTCGATGTGGCACTGCTGTGTGTTCCGTCTCGTGAAGTTCCCGAATATCTGCGCCAATATCAGGATTTGGGAATCAGCACGGTGGACAGCTATGATGAACATGATAAAATTTTAACGGTTCGTCGTGAAAGCGATATTAATGCTAAAATCAAAAAAGTGGTCAGCATTATCGGGGCCGGTTGGGATCCGGGGACAGATTCCGCTATTCGTGCCATTATGAAATTAGTGTCTATTACCGGTCATACAACAACGACTTTTGGTGGTACAAAGGGTGGTCGCAGTATGGGGCATACGGTCTTTGTGAAAAACATTGAAGGCGTTAAAAATGCCGTCGCTTTGACAATCGCGAACGGTCGCGGTAAACAAAAACGTAAAATCTATATGGAATTGTTGCCAAATGCCGATTTAGAAAAAATTGAAAGTACAATTAAAAACGATCCGTATTTTACGGGAGATCCTGTGGAAATTGAAGTGGTCAAAAGCATTGATAAATATAATACTTTACACCATGCCGGATCGGTGGAACGTACGGGTATGCAAGTCAACCAACGCTATGATGTTGCCGGTATTAACCCCGAGTTTACGGCTAATATTATGGTGTCTTGTGTTCGGGCTTGTGTAGCGGCTAAAAATAAAGGTGAGTTCGGTTCCTATACCTTTATTGAACGACCGCTTACGGAATATATTGCCGGTTCAACGTTAGAAGAAAAGTTAGAGGGGTATTAGAGTTTTGACAAAATCCCGAAAAAGGTGTATAATAAAAGGATAAACGCCTTTTTTGTAAGGAGGTAGCGCCTATGCTGTTTTGGTCATTTGTTTTGGCATTTGTTTTAGCCATTTTATATTACATAAGTCCGACCTATAACGTGGTTCAGGTGGAACAAAAGCCTATGGCCGATACGATGGTCGCTGCTTTTGTAAATACTCATCAAGCTGCTAAGCGATTGATGTATACGGATACGGTCGGAACAAAACAAGTCACTCAACAATGTGATGGGACGGATAATGCCGGTAATCCGATTAAAGAGGATTGTGTTGATGCAATCGGAACACCTATTAAAATTGATGTTGAAGATACGTCCAGTCGTAAAATTACATTTAAGTACAAAGGGATAATGAATTCTTTTAAAACATCGGCAGCCGATTGTGCGGATACTGTGGTTAATGGTGTTTTATCTGTTGCATGCGCCCCGACACAAGACGGAGGTAAATTATATTCCATCGGGTCTTTGGCGGAAATAAATCCGGATGACATTGATAAAATGTTACCGACGATACCCGTAGATAAGTTAGGTGATATTACATCGGCTGTGGCGTGTATTGCCGATGAAAGCAGTGATACAGAGATTAAAACAAATGCTGACGGTTCGGAAACAACGTCTTACAAAAACACAACTCCGTACTTAACATTTGATTGTGCCGGAAAGAAAAACGGCGGAATAGGGGATTATGTTATTACTTATATGCAAGCTCCCGATTCGGAACATGCTGCGATGTCTCGCAATGAATTGTGGCGCAGCGGTATTTTGCGTCGGACTAAGGGGTCTCACGAATGTGGTGTTTTATGGCCGGCCACGGGCTTTACGTTAAACGAGGGTGTGTACGATTATACGGTTGATAACGGTAATATTACGGGGACTGTTGCTTCGTCTGCTGAAATTGGGGCAATTGAACGTAGAAAATATGATATTGATGCCGAGTATGTATTAGATAATTCCAGACGTTTTACGATTTCCGTACCGAAAGCCATTACAGATGTGTTAAAACAAGATGAAGCATTAAAAAATGATATGGACAGTGGTTATTTACTGTTTTGTATTACACCGATTAGCGATATTCGTGCCTCATTTGAATGGAAATGTACTCACGGATATGGTAAATATAAAATTATGGATGGAGACACGGTTGTGAAAGATTGTGCAACAGGAGAATAAGGAGGGACAACATGACAAATAAACAAGAACGCGGAGCGATTATGGTAGAGGTATTAGCTGTCCTCGCTCTTATCGGTGTGATGGGGCCAATGATATATCGTCAGGTTTTATCCCGTAACCAAGAAATTTCAAATGTGAATATTGCCGCCGAAATGCGGGCAATTAAGGAGGCTATGAGTGCTGCTATTGCTGCAGATGGTGCTATTTTGGCACAATTATGTAAAACTGAAAGTACTAATTTAACATCCTGCGCCGCCGGTACGGCAACGTTCCAAACGGCCGTTAGTGAGTTTTTACCGATTGGAATGGAACATATTTTAGATTCCGATTACGGATATGATATTCAGTTGTACAGTTATAATGTTACCTTATCAAACGGAGAAGATTATCCTATTGTTGTGGGGGTTGTCGGCGGAACGGATTTGGCATCGGATTGGTCATTAAAAAGGGCTGCTCGTGTGGCAAATTTAATCGGAACGGACGGAGGTATTGTTCAAAATGGTAATTTAGTCGGTGCCGGCGGTAGTTGGCAGTTAGACGGACTTGGGGATTTGTGGGATACTAATGCCGTTGTTGCCACAACAGCCATTGATACATTTGATCCGGATTTAGGGGCAACCGATCCGAATGCCGTCAGTGTGCCGGGAAGTTTGGCTTTTAGTGATTTGCACGCTTGGAATTATTTTTCTGTCGGCAGTGAGGCCGGAACTACCCCGTGTTATACATTAAGCCGTACTCTGACAAATGATGGGGCGGGTAGCGGAGATGCAACGGCAGCTGATGCCATTTACGGAGCCGGTGGAAATGGCGGATGTGATCCGTTATTTTGGGTTGGCGCGAAAGGAGGAGATGATAAATCTCGTTCCGGTCAGGTTTACGTCAGAAATAATTTGTATGTCGGACGTAATAATGCGGATAATAAACAAGCCTTTGCCTTTGAAGTACAAAATTCTCAAGATCATGAGGGGACAAACGTCGATAATTCACGTATTGTTGTTTATAATGTTGACGGCGATGATACGTTGACCATTGATGCGACCGGTAAAATTGTATCTGATAAAACAGTAACCGTTGGCGGTACAAAAAATGCTGATGGGACAATTACCGGTGGTACGGAGTATAACTATGGTCTTGATCCGGCAAATACCTCTGTACTTAATGATGTGCGTTTAGCGGCCCGTGGCGGCGCTCGCCTCAGCGATATTTTACCAACCTATATCAGTAAGGGAATGTATCAGCTATCTTCGGTTGATGATGATCATCCGTTTCAGTTCCCTATTCCCAGCTGGAACTGTCCGGAGGGGTATGCTAGGGCAATTACTGTGACCCCGCTTAAATGGGGCATGCCAAGTGTTGAAAGTGTAAAAATACCTGAAATGACGGCGGTTCATTCTTTGACGGTTAATGGCACGTCAGTAAAAGGAGATATCAATATACCGGAGCAAACGGTTATTCCGGAAAATATTGCTCTCAATCGTCAGCATTTTATGATTGAGATTGGCCATGATAAAGAGGATCCAGCTAAGGGAATATACACTATTTCTGATCGTCCTATGATTTCCATCGGATATAAGACAGACCCGACGAGTACCGAATGGACTAAGCCAAGTGATTATCAGGCTGGAGAAATCACGGTATTGGTACAAAAATATTGTGTCTATGTATCGGATGATTATGATCCGACAAAGTTGACTGATGACTATTCAGAAGGAACGCCACAATATATCCCAGATAATTTAAAAAAATAAGGAGTCAAAATGAAAATAGTAACCTATATAATGCTTGCGTGTTTTGCAGTTTCCCTCAGTGGGTGTACATATTCCAGAGACAGTGCATTTAACGATATCTATGCAGCAGCTTCTAATAATGATACTGAGGCTTTGATAGATATTTTGGATCAAGGGGAAAGTTTGAATGTACTCAACAGTGATAATATGACGCCGTTGTGTTATGCCTATATGCAAAATAATGAAACGGCTATTCGTAATTTGCAATCCTATGGCGCCAATCAAGGGACAAACTGCATTCGTACACGTAATGGTAATGTGTTAATTCAATATATACCCGAACATAACCCGCCGCAAAAAAAGTATCCGAAGACAATGAATAACTCTTTTATTACCTCATCTGTTTTGGCTGTCGGAACGATTGTTGGGGCTGTGTTCCTGATTGCATGGTTGTAAGCTGACGATAAAAAAAACGGGGGCGAACGGCCTCCTTTTTTTTATAACTTATGTCGGTATTTTTTCCCCTTGTATCCTCTTAAAGAAATTCTTACCTTTTTTAAGAAGACAAACAAGAGGGAAAGAGCCGTGAAGAAAATAATTATCTGGTTATTATTGGGGTTAATTGGTGTGTTGGCCTATTTCGGAATGTTGCACCACAAAGGGCAAGCCGTGGCCGATACGAAAGCAAACGCAAATTTATCCGTACGGATTATGATGGTGCAACCTCAGGATAAAATGTTAACACGCGCCTATATTGGTTATGTCAGGCCGATACATCAAGTGGTGATACAATCCTATATTGCCGGATTTTTGAATAAAGTTAATGTATCCGGTGGACAAGATGTAAAGGCAGGAGAGATTTTATTTGAAATTCAACCGGATATGTATCGTGCGCAGTCGGATTTAGCCTCAGCACAGGTAAGACAGGCTCAAGCAACTTTAGAAAATGCAAAAAACTTATATGAACGCATGAAGAATGCCGGTTCTCGAGCCGTGTCAAAGACAGATATAGATAATGCAAAAACAAAAGTATTAACGGCTGAAGCAGCTTTGGCTGAAGCTAAGGCAAGTGAAAAAATCGCGTTAGTTAATGAAGGATATACTGTTTTACGGGCGCCGATTGACGGTAAGGTAGGAGATATCACAGCCACCATTGGTGATTATGTGGCACCGACCTCAACGCCGTTGGCTGATATTATTCAGTATTCGCCCATTCGAGTTCAATTTGCTATATCAAATAAAGATTATTTAAATGATATCATGCAAAATAATAATGGGGTATTTCAAGATTGGCAAGTTAAATTACGATTAACCGATGGGCGTATTTATTCTCAAATGGGACAGATTAAGTATGTAAATAACGCCGTTAATCAAGGAACGGCGTCCTTAGAAGTTTATGCCGATTTTGATAATCCAAATCATATATTATTACCGAATGCTTATGTTGATATTTTATTGGAAAAAAATATAAAAGACGGCCTTTTTTTGCCACAAATAGCGGTGAATGTGACCTCTTCCGGTGGTGTGGTATATGCGTTATCAGCCGACAATAAAATTACACCAAAAACGGTACAAATTGGGCAAATAATTGATGGATTATTTTATATTCCTTCCGGGTTACAGCCAGGAGACCGTATCATTATGGATAAAATTATGCCTTATCAAGTGGGGCAAAAGGCCACGATACGTGAGGTGATACCATGATATCGTCAGAATTTTTTATTCGTCGCCCTCGATTTGCCGGTGTTATTTCTTGTGTATTAGTTTTATTGGGATTGTTGGCTTTAGTTGTTTTACCTGTTTCTCAATATCCGGATATTACACCGCCTCAGATTGTTGTGTCCGCATCATATCCGGGAGCCAGTGCCGAAGTCGTTCAGAATACAATTGCCGTTCCGATAGAAAACCAGTTGAATGGCGTTGAAGGTATGCTGTATATGTCTTCGACATCTAACGATAACGGTCAGTACAAATTAACCATCACATTTGATGTGGGAACCGATGCTGATATGGCTCAAGTGAAAGTCCAAAACCGTTTGCAACAGGTAACAGCCTTTTTGCCCGATATCGTAGTACAAGAAGGGCTGACAGTGGAAACACAGTCTGCCAATATTTTAGCTATGTTGGTTTTGCATTCACCCAATGGTACTTATGATAATTTAGCGCTCAGTAATTATGCCTATACGCATTTGTTGAATCCGTTGCAACGGGTACAAGGTGTTTCCGGTGCAACAGTTTATGGTCCGCAAAACAGCATACGAATTTGGTTGAATTCACCGAAATTGGCGTCATTAAATCTGAATGCCGATACCGTTATTCAGGCAATAGAATCTCAAAATATTGCTGCGGCAATCGGGTCCTTAGGGGCCGCTCCGGCCGATAAAAATTGGCAAACGGTTTTAACGTTATCTGCCAAAGGGTTATTAAATTCGGTTTCGGATTTTGATAATATTATTGTGACGACGGATAAAAACGGTGGCACCGTTCGATTAAAAGATATTGCTCGTGTGGAAATGGGGGCGGATATCTATAATGTACAATCTGCTTACAATAACCAATCGGCAGTTATTTTGGGTCTCAGTCAAACACCGAATGCCAATTCTTTACAAGTGATGAAGCTGGTACATACCTTAATGGATGGGATGAAAACGGCATTACCGGATGATATGGTGTTTGAAGTGGCGTATGATTCTACGGATTTTGTTCGAGCCTCTATCAAAGGAATTTTATCTACCTTAGTGATTACATTTTCGTTGGTAGTTTTAGTCGTTTTTATTTTTTTGCAAAGTTCTCGTGCTACTTTTATTCCGATGATTACAATACCGGTATCCTTAATTGCGACATTTGGTGTTATTTATTTGTTTGGATTTGATATTAATATTTTGACCTTGTTTGCGATGATTTTAGCTATCGGATTGGTGGTAGATGATGCCATTATTGTTGTCGAACGGGTTCAGTATTTGATAACGAAACATCATATAGAAGTATCAAAGGCGGCTATCCAAGCCATGAAAGATATTGGCGGAGCCATTATTGCAACAACATTGGTATTAATGTCAATTTTTGTTCCTGTCGGATTAATGGCAGGGATTACAGGTAAAATTTATCAACAGTTTGCCGTTACGATAGCCGCTTCGGTATTCTTTTCCGCAGTTGTTGCGCTAACACTCAGTCCGGCCTTGTGCGTTGTGTTTTTACGGAAAGTAAAAACACAACCACACTCAACGGGTTTCTTTCAGTATTTTAATCGTATTTTAGACGGATTAAAAAGACGCTACACATCGGTTATATCTTATTTGATACAGTCATTAAAAATAACAGGGATTTTAATTGTAAGCGCCGTTTGTATGATTGGAGGATTATTTTTTACAATACCTTCTGCTTTCATTCCTCAAGAAGATGAAGGGGTTATTTTTGCCAATGTCGTGTTAAAAGAAACTGCTTCAATTAATCAAACGGCTAAAATTTTGTCTGAATTGGGAGAGCAAGCGTTAAAAACGGCCGGCGTTCGTTTTTTTATCGGTATCAGTGGGGCCAGCTTGCTCGGGTCCGGTGGTGAAAATATCGGTATGGGTGTAATCGGACTGAAAAATTGGGATGATAGACAAACTCAAACACTGTCACAAAGTGCCATTATGAAACAATTGCAACAACAGGTTAATCAATCCGAATCAGAAATTAATTTTTTTGCGTTACCTGCCATTCCGGGGATTGGGAGCAGTGATGGGATAACGTTTCAAATTAATGCCCTGAATCCGGTGATGACCGTTCAAACGCTGACCGATACGGTAAATAACTTTTTGTTCTCTTTAAATCGTAATCCGTCTTTTATGGGAGCCTTTACAACGTTATCAGCCGATGCCCCGCATGTGTTTTTGGATATTAATCGGACTAAGTTAGAATCATTAAATGTTCCCGTCTCTGTTTTTTTAGGCGCTCTTCAAAATATGTTTGGGTCACGGTATGTCAACGATATTACCTTAGACGGTCAAGTTAATAAAGTCATTGTCCAAGCGGATTTTGACTATCGACGGACTCCTCAGGATATTAAAGATTTGCATATTTTGTCAGATAACGGGCAAATGGTTCAGGTACAAAATTTTGTTGATTTACAAACAACAATGACTCCGAAGGTCATTTATCGTTTTAACACTTATTTAAGTGCGTCAGTGACAGCACTGACAAAAGAAGGGGTCAGTACGGGGCAAGCTATCGCATTGATATCAAAAATGGTGTCGGATTTAGGGGCCGATTATGGTATCAGTTGGACCGGTTTAAGTTTACAAGAAGTTGAAACCTCCGGACTTGTCTTTATTCTTATCGGATTGGCTTTTATTTTCGGCTATTTATTTTTGGTCGCCCTATATGAAAGTTGGCTTGTGGCATTCAGTGTCATTTTTTCGAATATTTTTGCGGTTTTGGGGGCATTAATTGGCTTACGACTTATGGGATTGCCTTTGAGTATTTATGCCCAGCTGGGAATAGTGTTATTGATTGGTCTTGCCAGTAAAAATGCCATTTTAATTGTTGAATTTATTTTGGATTATCGCAATCGTGGATATGGTATTTTAGAATCATCCGTAAAAGGAGCCGATGAACGTTTTCGAGCGGTTGTCATGACGGCATTGACTTTTATTTTGGGGGTTATGCCGATGGTGTTTGATACGGGCGCCGGTGCCGCCAGTCAAAATGCTATGGGTACAGCCGTCTTTTTTGGTATGATTTTTGCCACTTCTGTCGGAATTTTATTTATTCCAGCCTTGTTCGTTATTTTTGAAAGTATTTCAGTAAGGGTATCATCTGGGAAAAAGCGTTTAAACACAAAGGATAGAAAATGAAAATCAAACGAAAATTTTTAAAGACATCTCCTTTTGAAAAAAATATGCCAATTTCAACGATGGAAGATGTTTATGGGAAAAAATATCATTATCGACGATGGCGTAAACGTTTTTTGACTTATTTGTTGATTTTGGCACTGATATTAATTGCAACGATTATTGTTTCATGTACGGTTGGTCCCGATTATACGCGCCCTGTTTTTTTTGAAGACAAAACATTGGAAAAAGTTTTAAATTTAAAACCGACAGAGGATAATTCCGGGCTTGTTCCTTTTGATTTTCAAGATGATGTTTTGACACGGTTATTGAGGGAGGGGCGACAAAACAGTCCGTCCATACGGATAGCATTGGCAAAAGTACGTCAAAGTCGAGCCTATG
>JAZKXP010000076.1:0-9628 GCA_045611665.1 Alphaproteobacteria bacterium
ACCGCTTGGCCTCCGACTTATTGAATTTGGTATGGGTGTTCGCCGATCGGCTCTTGGCAGTGTGATTTCTCAAATATCTTCTGTATTCTTATGTGCCTTACTGATTTATCGTAAATATCCTATTTTGAAACTCACAAGGCAAGATTTTAATGTTTCAAAGGCTCGTATCTATGCCCACTTGCGGTTGGCCATTCCGATGACGGTGCAATTTTCCGTTATTGGATTGGGAGCCATTATTATTCAAAGCGTGTGTAATACTTTTGGTACGTCTGCAATTGCCGCGATGGCCACCAGTATTCGTATTGAACAATTTATTGCTTTGCCTTTGGTCAGTATCGGAGCGGCCATTGTAACATTTACCGCTCAAAATTATGGTGCTAAGAAAATTTATCGCATTCGCCAAGGTGTGTTTCAATCTTCTGTTTTTTCTTTAGTTATCAGTTTGATTTTACCGATTTTAGTCTTTTTATTCGGCGATAAAATGGTCTTGCTCTTTTTAAAAGAGGCAAACACGGAAGTTATTCATTTGGCTCATACCTATTTACAAATTACAACATTGTTTTATTGTTTTTTGGGGCAAATTTTTATTTTCAGACAAGCCTTACAAGGGATGGGACATTCTATATTGCCGATGGTATCGGGCTTTGTTGAATTATTTATGCGCGGATTTTCGGGTATTGTTTTGGCCTCTTGGTTCGGCTATATCGGACTGTGTTATGCGGGGCCGACGGCTTGGATAGGGGCGTGCGTTATTTTAATCGGCGGATATATTTATGTTATGAAACGGCAACAGTATCGCTTAACGGCTAAAGAACGCAAAACCCCTTGGCCGATGAGATTGTTTGTACGAAAAAGATAATTAAAAGCGTTCTTGAACCCGTTGAAATTGATCGGAAAAATCACGCCATTTTTTTAAAGGCATATTTGTGATTTGTCTTTGTTCATTGTTGAGCAATTGAGCGCTCATTTGGATTTCACCACGACTACTGGTCGTTGTTGTGGCAACATATTCGGCTGTTTTAGGATTGCCATCCGTATCTAAATAGTAAACCATACCGTTTGGTGTGTTAGCCGTCGCCACCAAGTTGCCGATTTTTTGCCCTTCACCAAAGCCCAAAATATCTTTGTCTTCAAATTGACTGGCGATATAAAATCCGGCGCTGGTGATAATTGAAAGACACATAAGTTTATGTAAAAAACTATCCATTTTTTCTCCTGATATTTTAATCGCGAACCCGTTCAAATAATGTGGCATGCTTACGCCATTGATTTAGTTCCATTTGAAAAGGAGAGGGGGAATGATTTAGAATTTTGGCCTTTAGTTGAATGTCTTGCGTTGTGCCAATTTGAGTGAATAGAGCATATTCAGCCGTTTTTAAATTTTTATCCGTATCTATAAAATAATACGTTTTGTCATTTTCAATTGTGCTTTTTATTAATGTTGCGTGTAAAGTTTCATCATAGTATGATATGCTTTCTCGGTCATCACAACTGCGAACAGCCAGACAAATAAGCCCCGTCAAAATGCCTAAAGTACATAAACAACCTGTTGATTTTGAATCCATTTTATTATCCTTTTTATTTTTTCGGGGGCATTATATAGGAATATTGACGTGTTGTCAAGTTTTTTTATAAAAAACATCTTGCAATTAGAGCAAAATGGGTGTATAAAGTATTTTCATTGGGGCGTGTAGCTCAGTTGGTAGAGCAGCTGACTCTTAATCAGCGGGCCCAGAGTTCGAGTCTCTGCACGCCCACCATAAAAAATCCGGCCATTAAGTCGGTTTTTTTAATGGTGATATGTCAGAGGTTGAATTCATAAAAAAATAGAGTTGTCATACTTCCTTTTTCAAATGTTTCAAAAACGCATCGCAGCCTTCTACGATATCCCAATAGGTTTCGTCAAAATTACCGGTGTACCAAGGGTCTTTGATATTTCGGGGATTATTTGCAAAATCTAGTAAGCGGTGGATTTTATTATCTGTATCCACGCCAACGATAGACCCTATATCTTCAATATTGCTGTCATCCATCGCTAAGATATAATCATAATACGCATAATCAGATGGCCGAATACGACGAGAATAATGCTCCTCAAATGGCACATGCATAGCGGTTAGTATTTCCCTTGTGCCATAGTGAATGCCGGCATGACACATTTCATTATAGCTTTCGGTGGCTGCAGAATCAATTTCAAATTGATCAGACAAACCGCGTTCCTCAACCATTTGCTTAAAAACAAACTGTGCCATCGGTGACCGACATATATTTCCAAGACACACAAATAAAACTTTAATCATTTTGCTTCTCGAATAAGAGTATGTTCAAACCACTGTTCTTGAAAATGAACGGCATCTTCAATTTGTTGACTGGATAATTTTAATCCTTTAGGTACGATCACCAATTTATCATCATTATCATTCGTTCTGTGAATAATGGCGATACATTCGCCTATGAATGTTGCCAGAGGCGTATCAACCCCTAGCACATAGGCATCTAATTCTTCGCCATCACCGGAAACGGTATCGGGTATATACCCATAATTGACAGGATATACAAATCCGTGTTTGGGATGTTTTGTTCCCAAAGGTCTGTCCATAACTACCGATACGGATTGGCCTAGATAATTCTTAGCATTAGTTGATATATCTTGAGAAAATCTAAGTAAGTATCCGTCTGGATCTAAAATCAAGATCTCTTGTTGTTTATAAATTGTATTTTGTGAACGATAAGAACTTTCAAAAATATCTTTAAATGGTTTTATATTATTTTTTTTGAGGGCATTTTGAATTTCTTGAATATTTGTTGTTTCTATTTGAAAATTCACTCCTCTTCCGAAAGGATAGGTCAATTCACCAGTGTTCCAATGATTGTTTATTTCTTCAATCATAAGTTGGGCTTTTCCGTAAGATAAAAAGGCGAATTTATCTTCTTTTCTTTCATATTCTATTTTAAAATTTAAAACCGTTGTATAAAAATTCAAAGAGTTTTGAATATTTGAAACAGATAATTCCGGAATGAGAGTGTTAAATTTCATTTCTTTTCTCCAAAATCTTTTTGACTTCATCAGGGAACTGCTTCTTTGTTTCGGGAACGCTTAAATGTTTGGCCAATAAAATCGGTGTATCCAAAGTAATATCCGGATAATGAACCTGCATTTGTTTCAGTCCCGTTTCCACATTGGGTGTATGTTCGTCAAAACCATCAATTTCTAAGGCTTGTTTTAAAGGCACATAATAGATCTGATTAACATATACAACCTCGTTCCATTGTTCTTTCGGACAATCTTTATAAACCAAAAAGCCCTTATGAATGAATCCTTCATTTAATCGGAGTGTAGATGTCTTTTTGCCATTTAACAGAGCCGGCCAACGTCTTTCCACCAGATGTAGCCATTGTTGTTTAGAGGATAAAGCCTGTTCAATAAATCCTTTAATAATTTCGGTGGTTTGTTTGGGTGTTTGGTCTTCATTATTGATAATAAAATCGGCAAAAGGGCGGTTGTGATAGCCTTCTTCATACATTTGTCGAATACGTTTTTCTTCCCACGCATTGAGTTTTCTTGTCCCACGATTTTTTAAGCATTTTTCCAAACTGGGAGCTAATGTAATATTCATAAATTGTGTATATTCATCTTCAAATGCTTTCCAATCATGATAGGAGCTATCCGTAATCGGATAAGCAAAAATCACAGTATCATATTCTCTTGATTGTTTTAATAGTTGTAATTTTTTATTTAAACGATTACGGCGTTCATACCACCCCTCTTGAATGGATAACTCCAGCGTTTCTTGTTCTTCATCACTCAACAAATCATCTACCTCAATAAAGGTCGCATTTGGCAATAAATCAACCAATATTTTTGAAACGGTCGTTTTGCCGGCATTGATGGGTCCATTAATATTTAAGATGAGCATATTTTATTCCTTTTCATAATAGTCCATAAAAAGCTGTGCAAAAACATGCTTAAATTGCTCGGGATGTTCTTTGATTTGACTGATTAATTCCGGAATGGTGAATTCTTTAACCTCAGCCACTTCTTTGGGGTCAAAAACGATAGGACTATCCGATATAACCTTAAAGGCATGATGAAAACTCCTCAGGTGTCCGTCTCTGATATCCGCACTTTTTCCAACAAAGTCACCATGAGAGGCCACAACACCCATTTCTTCGGCAAGTTCCCGCAAGGCCGCTTGTTCATAACTTTCTCCGGCATCAACATGACCGCCAGCAGAATAGCTCCACTTGCCTGCATCAACTTTTTTTGTTAAAGCAATTTTTTGCAAAATGATGTTGCCTTTTGAGTTAAATAAAAATACGCCGCTAATCATCGGATATCGGTTGGCGGGGCGTGTTTCTTTTCCTCGGCGTATAAAAATATCCATAGGATAGTCTTCTGCATTGGCCAGCGAGATAACCTCTTTTCCACAACCGATTAACACAAAAGGTGTCGCATTTTGACAAGACAAGCTGTCTATATCCACCCATTCGGCACCATTGGAATCCAATCCATCGCCTTGAGTCGTTGGGTCACCCGATACGTCAACATGAAATAATACGCCGTTATGTTGTAGGCATCCTTCTTCACCGCTAGCTTTGGTAAAGGCAGAAAAGAAAATCGTTTTTTCGCCCACTAATGTATGGGAAATCACATCGCAATTCGTTTCTTCTTTAATTTCACGAATAACGGTTTGTTCGGGCGTTTCTCCGGCCTCAGGACTGCCTCCCGGTAAATCATATAATCCGGTATATGGCCCTCTGGCTTTGCGAATAACCAATATTTGATTGTCACGGCGAATAATACCGTAAATGCCACGATGCGAACGCGTTACAAATGGATGTAAAAAAGGTGTCTGTGTCATTGGGGCCTCCATGAGGATTGATATTACAAAATTATGTGTTGAAAATCAATGTTTTTGTTGGCGTTTTATAAATAATAACGCCGATATTGAAAAAAATAATAGAATATGCTATGATATTCTAAAACAATCGTATGGAGTATAAAATGACTTTTTCTTATCAACCCAGTGGCGTGTGTGCGAAACTTATCAGCTTTGATATTACGGACGGTAAATTGCATAATGTTCAGTTTATGGGAGGCTGTATGGGTAATTTGCGTGCTATTTCTAAACTGATTGAAGGTAAAAATGCTAAGGAGGTTGCCGATATTTTGCGAGGCAACACATGCGGTGGCAAAAGTACCTCTTGTGCCGATCAACTGGCTCGTGCGATTGATGAGGCATTAAAGGCATAATAAAACCCCATCAAAATGATGAGGTTCGGATGAAACCGATTATTTTATTGTAAATGAGATTCCATAAACCATACGTATTTATCTAAATCTTCTACGGCTGTTGTTAAGATGTCGATTGTGGCGGCATCAGCAAGGCCGGCGTCAATATCGGCACGTACATTATTAGCTGTCATTGCATAGCGCGTTAATAACTCTCTTAAGTGTTCATCAACGCTTGAAATGTCTAACGGATACTCATCAAATGATGTTTCGCTGACAATTATTTCCGGTGTTCCATAGGCTGTTCCGCCCATTTGTACCACACGTTCGGCAAAGGTGTCGGCATATTCCAACAATTTTTCATTAAACGGATCTAACATTTCATGAACGGCAATAAAATTAGGTCCTCGCATATTCCAATGGGCTTGTTTGGTAATCAAAGCTAAATTTAAAAAATCAACCAGATGGCCATTTAAAATGCGAATGCTTTCCAATCGAACCGGTTCGTTAAATTCCAATTTTGTCGGTCTGGATTGAACTGTTTTCTTTGTCATAATTTCCTCCTGTTATTATTTGATACATACGTTATATAGGCATACATTATTTTTTGATAAATAAGCCAAAAGACTATTTTGTCCTTGATATAATTTTTAAAAGAGGGTATAACCGTTTTAATCAGGAGAAAAAAATGACAACATCTAGTGTTTTAGGGCTTTTAAATTTATCGGTTTTTTTGAAAAATCATATCTTTTTGTTGCCGGTTTTGTATTTGTTTTATACCTCTTGCGGGCTCAGTTTAGGTGATTTCTTTTTGTTGCAAGGAATTGGAGCTATTTGTTGTTTGTTGTTGGATGTCCCAATGGGGTGGATTGCCGACAGAACCAGCAAAAAGAAAATGCTCATTTTTTCCGGCCTAGTTTTGGTATTGCGTTTTATTTTGCTGTACTTTTTTCCGACAAAAGAAATTATCTTTTTGGGTGAAATTTTGTACGCTTTGGTTATTGTATCCTATGTCGGAACGGCCGATTCATATATCTATGAATTATTGAAACAAACGGGTAAATCCACCAAAATGTTGAAACGTTATGGCCGTCTTTATTTTTGGGTATCTTGCGGGGTATCCGTATCCTCTTTGGTCGGTTCTTGGATTTACGACTGGTTTGATGTGAAAGCCGTTATCGGCCTGACGATTTTATATACATCCGTTTCAACAATTTTGTTGTTCTTTATTCCGGATATTCGGTTGGGTGAGTCTACTAAAAAAACATTATCATCGGCTTATTTGAATTTGTTGGCGTCTGTCAAGATTGCCATGAAATCAAAAGAATTTCGTTATTTGGTTATTTATTCTGCCTTTTTGACATCGGCTTATCAAATTTTTATGTGGAGTATGCAACCGATGATGAAGGCTGCTGCCGTTCCGGTCGGATTATTCGGTATGGTCTTTTTCATGAATCATATTGCAAGGGCGGGGGGCTCTTATTATGCGCATAAAATCTTGCAACATATTTCATTAAATAAACTCGGTTGGATAACTTATACGGGGTTTGTATGCAGTTTTATGGCCGCTATTGGCGTTATTTATTCTGATTATTTGGTACTGACCCTTTCCTTACTCGGTTTTATTTGTTTGATGATTGGGTTTCAAGTTTCTTATTTAATCAGTGCGATTGCCCGTATTCATGAAATTTCATCTTCTGCCGTTCGGGCAACTGCGGCCTCTATTAATTCTATGGCCGGCCGTTTGTTGACGGCTCTGTGTTTGATTTTATCTAAGTTTATTTTGGATGGTACGTCTTTAGAGTGGAATTTAGTGATTTTTATGGCCTTGTTTTTGCCCAGCTTCCTTGTGTTATCTAAATTTAATCAAATTCAAACCAAATAGGGGCATGATCCGACGTTTTTTCCCACCCTCGGACCTCTTTATACACACCGCCGTCGGTCAACCCTTGGGCAATGTCGTAGCTGACAAAAAAATAATCCAATAACATTCCTAAGTTGCGTGGATAAGCTCCTCCCATAAAATCCCAAAAAGAATAGTAATGTTCTTCGGGATGAAAATACCGAATGACATTCGTCAGGGGCAGGGCAGACAGCTGATTGAATTTTTCTCTGACCGGTGGTACCATTAAGGCATTATTGCGGTACAAGTCGGGATTATAAACATCACTGTCTTTGACAATGACATTAAAATCCCCGCCTAAAATAACGGATTTGTTGTCTTTCAGAAGTGATTGGATATAACACTTTAACGCCTCCATCCATCGCAGTTTATATTCTAACCGAGAAGTATCCACAGGATTATTTGCCGGCGGATTGCCATTTGGAACATATACACAAATAATATGCGTATCATTAGATAAAACAGCTTCAATAAAGCGGGCTTGTGGGGCTGCTTCGGTTAAAGTGGGTAAGTGTGTTTGCACCCGCTTAATCGGAAATTTAGATAAAATGGCTACACCGTTATACGATTTTTGTCCGCAAATGACACTGGTATATCCGGCCAGTTGACAATCAAAAAACGGAAAGGTTTCATCGGTGGCTTTGATTTCCTGCAACAAAACGATGTCCGGTTGATAAGTTTTTAATAATTTGCTCAGTGTTTCAAATCTGGCACGAACAGATGCAACATTCCATGAGATTATTTTCATATTTTCTCCATAAAAAAAGGGCCTTGATAAGGGTATCAAAGCCCATCGTTTAATGCAAGACTTTTATGGATTTTTTCCACCCGTCTTTTTAATTAAATCTAAAAGTCTGTTTTCGGTATTGGTATTTTCCTGTGCTTCATTTTTATTAACTGTCGTTAATTTCCGTGAAGCCATACCGGCAAATATTGCTCGCATACCACTTAAAATGTTTTTTTTAGGCTCACCGGTTTGAGGTGTAGATTGTGCTATATCCTTTTGAATTTCGGATTCAATACCGGTTGGTGTTGTCATCGGATTGACGATAGCCTCTACCGCTTTTTGCTCTGCTTCAGTCAATGCCGGCGTTGCCGGTGTTTCGGCCGTTTCTGCTTGCATTGGCGGAATGATAGGGGGGGTCGGTTTTGAAACTTCGCTGCTGACAACTTCAACATCAATAATTTCGGTCTCTTTTTTATTGCCTAAAGCCGGTTTTTCTGTAGCTTGTATTGAGCTGTAGTCTTTGAAAATATCACCGATATTAACATTATTATTGTTTCCATTGATATTGACGACGATATTTGGCGTTTTTTTGTTACCTTTGCGAGGAGCATTTGGATTGTTTCCTAATATGTGTCCTCCGCCACGTGTATCACCAATGACTGTATTCCCCACCATAATCAAAGATGTACCGCGATTTGTATTAATATTATTGACAATATTAATTGTTGCTTGTCCTTGATTTGCGATGTTATTAATCATATTTAATGAGGCCTCAGCATTGGAAATATACATGCTGTTACTTGTCTGGTTTAACATACCTTTCGTATATGTCTTACCGATTTGATAAGGTTTTCCGTCTTTTATTGCACGGATTTCACACATTCCATCTCGTCTGTTTTGCTTAATGATCTGGACTGTAATTTGACCGGCAATTGTACCCATGATGGCATTACCTTTATCATCCGTTCCGATTTGTATACGATCACCGACTTTGGGTTGATCGACTTTTGCCGGCGGCATAGTTGTACCCGTTTCGGTCGTTTGTTTTTCCGCCGGTTTACGAATGCTGTCTACAAATTGACCAAGCTCATTGAATTTTTTCACCATTTCTCCCGTTTGAGCCATCCAATTGACCGGACGTTTTGTTTCGGTCTGATCCGGTGTTTGGCCGGTTGGAGCCGATTTAATCGGTTGTGGCATTGGTGCTCTGCCCGAAGAAATGGATTGAGCCGGTTGGACCGGTTTTCCACCCATCTTGAAGACAAATGTGTTGCCGTTTGAGGTAAATGGATTTACAGCCGTCACACCGGAATTATCTCCAAATTTAAAGAATGCTCCCGGTTGTTGTGGCTCTGTCGGTTGTTGTGGCTCTGTCGGTTGTTGGGGTGTTGCCGGAGTTTGTGTCATCGGAGTCGGCTGTTCATCAGTCGGTTGATTATCCGGAGCCTTTGTTTCTTCAGGTACCGATGGTTCAGCCGGTGTTTGAGGAACTTGGGCGATTGGCGCTTTCGGTAAAGCACCCACACGATCGGCCAAAGTTTCTCTGGCTGTATCTTTTTCCGGTACTCCGGCTGATGCAATCGCAGCAGCAAGAGCAGCATTTTCCGCAGATGTCCAAGCCGGAGCAGTAGCTTCCGTTGTCTCAGCTACTGAAGCCGGTGTCTCGGTCGATTGTGCCGGAGTTTCAGCCGGTTGTTGTGCCGGAGTTTCAGCCGGTTGTTGTGCCGGAGTTTCAGCCGGTTGTTGTGCCAGAGTTTCAGCCGGT
>JAZKXP010000077.1:0-3715 GCA_045611665.1 Alphaproteobacteria bacterium
CCACTAGGGGTTGGCTGTTCACAACTGCCACCATTCTGATTTTTATCCGCACAATAATAACCTTTACCACAATTACATGTTTCAGCTTGACAAGTTTCTCCGACGCACCAACCGGATTGACCATCTACTGTACATTTGGCTCCGTAATCAGATACCGGCCCGCATGTTTCGTTTTCACATTTTTGGCAAGTACCACAAACGGTGCTACCACATTGTTCGCCAGTTTCTCCGCCTGTGCTATTACCACCGCCCGCAAAGTAAAAAGTCATTGTGTTATCGTTTCCGCAATTATCTTGAGAGGTGGCTACGCTGTCATTAATATCGATTTGGACTGCCGTATTGCTTAACCCGTCAAACACCATTTGACAAACAGATTGTGGTATTTTTTTTGTAGTTCCGACGTCAAAAGCAATCAAATTTTCACCCTCTACATACGCTGGATTCGCAAAATCATAAATTGTTGTTTCTTTGTCCCATTCGGCCAGAGATAATTCTGTTCTGCCTTGGCTGGCTTGGGTCAATAAATCCACCGTCCACAAAGAAATATCGTGCATGGTTTGATTCGCTCGGTATTTGTTCATCCCGTAACTGTATCCAGCAATCGCCCCAACAGACAGGACGCCGATAATCGCCAAAGTGCCCAGCATTTCCACCATAGAACGGCCGGATTCGTAGTTTTTAGTCATCTGACTTCCTTTCATGTTTTATAGGTTAAACAAAAAACCACTTAAAAAGGGGTTGGAAGTTGAAGACTGTTTATCAGTATAGTGCAACATATTCATTAAAGATGTGACTCCTTAACTTATTCAGACGCCTTCCAACCAATTGGAAAGCGTACTTGTTTTTCATCTTGCACTAACAGACGCTGATAAAGAGGTCTTCACACCTCAGGGACACAACCCGTGCCCTTGAGAAAAGTCGTACCACAGCTGTCATTATTTGTAAAGAAAAAAATAATCATAAAACCCTTTAGAAAAATCTAAAGGGATGGAAGTTCAAAACAAAATGAAAACAAAATAATTTTTGTTTATGCTAACGCCGCATTTTTAGTATGCAAAACAGATTCCAATTTTGAAATGGCGTCTGCCTCATTAACATTCTTAACGATGGCGTATTCGGCCACCAATCTGTTCATGGCTTGTTCATAAATTTGGCGTTCGGAATAGGTTTGTTCGGCCTTTTCCGGATCTTTGTATAAATCACGCAATACCTCGGCAACGGATACCACATCACCGGAGTTGATTTTTGCCATATACTCTTGAGAACGTTTGCCCCATTGGACGCGTTTGATTTTTGCTTTACCTTTTAACGTGCGAACGGCTTCATCCATTGTTGCCGAATTCACAATTTGGCGCAAGCCCGTTTTTTTGGCGTTTGGCATCGGAATACGCAACGTTAATTTATCTTTATTAAAATTGACTGCAATTAATTCTAATTTTTGACCCGCCACCTCGGTTTGTTCAATATCCGTAATTTGACCGAGACCATGAGCGGGATAAACCACAAAATCACCGGGATTAAATGTGTAATCTTTTGACATATTCTTCTCTCCGTTTTTTGTTTACTGACAGGTGGAGTATATCATACTTTTTTCAATTTTAACAGCAAAAAATGAACTTTTTTTGAAATAATATCCAAAAAGATGTTTTTTGTTAAGTTTCTGTTTACTTTCCGGGACTTTTGACGTATAAAAGAGTAAAAAGTAAGGGGAAAACATGTTCAAAAATTTAATTGTCTTTTTAAAAATGTGCTGGTTGGGTGCGACAACACCTCAATTAAAACTCAAATTACTGTCCGATATTCCGGTTGCTTTGATTGGAGGGCTATGTGCTTTTGCCGGACCGTTATTTTTATCATGGATTATAAAAAGCTTAAATGAAAAAGTATCCGACCAAGCGCTGTTTTGGTTTTATATGTTGTTGTTTACAACGATTTTGGGGTGGGTGACCAGATTTTATTGGCGCTATATTGTGGAACCGGTCAGTACGGTTATAGAAATGAATTTGCGCCATATCTACTTCAAAAAGTTATTTAATAAACCGTATGCATGGCACTTAAATAATTCCGTAGGCTATTTTTCCGGTGCTTTAGAACGCGTTTGTATGAATATTCATATGTGGCTGTGTGATTTTCCGATAGATTTCTTGCCGGCCATTATTTTGGTGTTGTGTTTCTTTGGATATACATTAAGCATTTCCGTTTGGTTATTTCTTTATTTTTTAACGGCTCTGATATTATTGGTTGTTTTAACACGGCTGTTGTTTGATAAACGTATCGGATATATCAGTGCATTAACAACGCAAATGCTGAAGTTCAATAAAATATTTATAGATTTTCTATACAATGTGCGGTCTGTAAAAAAAATGAATTTGATGACCTTTGCGGAAACAAAAACCAGAGCGCAAAGCGATAAAGTATGTCAAAAGGCTAAAGCAATGATGCATTATAACGCTGCGCAATGGGGTGCGATGGAGTTCATTTTACAAGGTATGACTTTGGGGCCTATCGGATATTTTTTATACCAATACATTAAAAATGGTTCCGGATTGGATGTTGTTGTTATGATTGCGGCCATTGCCCCTCAGCTGGAACAAACAGGGCGGCGTATGATGTATTTCATGACCTCAAGCGCTAAAGTCTTAACCGAATACGCTCGATTGGCCGAACATTTAGGTGATACATCTGTCGAAATATCGGGTAAACCAATGAATAATTGGAAGACGATTACATTTGATGATACGTATTTTGAATTTGTTAAAGACGGTCATATCTTTCATCACAAAGTGCCTTTTTTTGAGATATGTAAAGGGGATAAAATTGCCATTGTCGGTCGTTCCGGAGAAGGAAAATCCACATTCTTAAATTTATTAACGGGACAGTTCCCTTGCCAAAGTGGACAAATTTTGGTGGATAAAACTTCTTATACAGAAGCCGGACAAGCGTTTTTTGATAAACACATTACGTATATTTCTCAAGATGTGGAACTGTTTGATATGAGCCTATACGACAATATTGTTATGGGTAAACGTGTTTCACAAGACGCTTTACAAAAAATTATTGACGGGTGCCAATTAAATGAACTGGTGGCTCGCATGGATGGTAATTTGCACAGCGATATCGGTGAAAAAGGTGTGAAAGTTTCTGCCGGTGAAAAACAACGTATTAACCTGGCCAGAGGATTATTATTAAATCGAGACATCTTAGTGTTAGATGAAATTACCGCTAACTTAGATCCGATAACGACTCAAAAAATATGGGAATTTATCTTTACTGAATACGCAGACAAAACCATTATTGCCGTGTCGCATGAAAAAGATTTGCTGAATCATATTGAACGGCGTTTGGAATTTAAACGCGGATTGGGTAAGGAAGTTTTATAATGTATTTGGTAATAAAAAGGAGAATGGTTTGAGCGTCCTCCTTTTTATTTTATCCGGATAAAAAGAAAAGACTTGATTTTTGAAAAATATTTTTGTATACTAACCTTGTTTTTGGGGGTCTGTAGCTCAGTTGGTTAGAGCCGCCCGCTCATAACGGGCTGGTCGGGGGTTCGAGTCCCTCCGGACCTACCATAAACAAAATAAGCGACCTTTTGGGTCGTTTTTTTGTTTATATATAGCGTCAGGGTGGACTTGAAGCCCCGAGGAAGGGGGTTCGTCAGACGAATGAGCCGGACGGAAGTACGGCGGTGCTTTGGCAGGAATGAGACGGAAAG
>JAZKXP010000078.1:0-5633 GCA_045611665.1 Alphaproteobacteria bacterium
ATATGCCGGTTACTTTTACGGTTGATGCCTATCCGAATGATACGTTCCATGGGGCGGTGCGTCAAATTCGTTTGTCTCCGACTGAAGAATCTAATGTAGTGATGTATACCGTTGTGATTGAGGTAGATAACTCCTCTCGTAAATTGCTCCCCGGTATGACGGCGTTTGTGAATATTGTGATTGAAAATAAACCGGATGTTTTGCGTATTCCGACATCGGCTTTGCAATTTAAACCCAATGCGACCGTGCGTCAGTTTATGGATAAAAATAAAATTGATTTAAAAATGGGTGAGGCTGTTATTTACCAATTTAACAATGGTAAAGTTGTACCTGTCGTGTTTGAAAAGGGTTTGATTGATACTTCTTGGATTGAAGTGCAAAGCGGATTAAAAGCCGGTGATAAAGTCATTACCGAATTTATCCAAAAAAGAAGGAAATAGTAATGGTGGATAAAAATAGTCCCGTTATTGAGGTCAAAGACCTGTGTAAAACTTACTTTATGCCCGGTGGGATGAGTCAGTCTGTCCTTAAAAATGTGTCATTTGAGGTTAATCATGGCGAATTTGTGGCAATTATGGGACATTCCGGATCCGGTAAATCAACTTTGATGAATATTTTGGGATGTTTGGATAGATCAACAGAAGGTGTGTATAAATTGGTTGGACAAGCCGTATCCGATAAAACGGACAGTGATTTGGCGCATATTCGGGGACAAAAAATAGGGTTTGTTTTCCAAAACTTTAATTTGCTGATGAAACGCACGATTGCCGATAACGTATCGTTGCCATTGATTTATCAAGGTATTTCGGAAAAAGAACGCTATAAACGGGCTGTTCAGATGTTAGAGCGGGTACAGCTGACGGGATATGAGGATAGGCTGCCGACTCAAATTTCCGGCGGTATGCAACAACGTGTGGCAATTGCGAGGGCGCTTATAAATAATCCCGAAATTATTTTTGCGGATGAACCGACGGGGAACTTGGACAGCAAAACGTCTGATGAAATTATGAATTTGTTTACCGATTTAAATAAACAAGGTATCACAATTGTTTTAGTAACACACGAAGATGATGTTGCCGATTACGCAAAACGGATGATAAAAATTGATGATGGACGTAAGGTCTATGATGGCCCCAGAGCCGATTATGGTAAGGATAAAAAATGATAGGGCAAATTATACGGGAAGCTTGGATTTCTATGACCGCCTATAAAATGCGGACATTTTTGACAATGCTGGGGATTATGATTGGTGTGGCGGCCGTGGTATTAATGGTGGCAGCCGGTCAAACGGTACAAAACGAAATTACTAAAACCTTTGATGCGATGGGAACAAACCTCATTATCATCGGTCCGGGTGAAACAGTCAGCGGTGGTGTACGTGGTGGACGAGGCCGTCCTAGTGTCAGTTTTGATGATGTGAATTCTTTAAAATCTTTAAAAGATGTGGAAAATACATCCTATATTGTTAATGCCGCCGTCCAAGCCGTATATGGATCCAATAACTATGGTGTGAGTGTAGCCGGTACTACGCCCGATTATTTAGATATCGGGAACTGGGAAATTGAAGATGGCGCTATGTTCACTGAACACGATTTAAAAACAGGTAAACCCTATATTGTGATTGGGCAAACGGTTGAGAATGAGCTGTTTGGTATGCAAGATCCAATCGGCAAGGTTTTGCGTTTGAAAGGTCATCCGTTTACAGTAATTGGTACGCTGAAAGAAAAGGGCGATGGTTTGATGGGGAATGATCAAGATAACATTATCTTAACGCCGGCGACAACTTTGCGTCAAAGATTGCGTGGTTCATACCGTCCGAACTATTCGGATACAGCGTTTGTAAAAGTGACCAGCGAAGATAAAATGGAATCGGTGGCCAATCGTATAGAATATCAATTGCGCGCAAGACATCGTTTAAAAGATGGTGTAGCCAATGATTTTACGGTACGTTTAATGACGGATATGGTGGATAAGGTACGCAGTATTGGTATGATTTTATCCATTTTGTTGGCATCTATTGCATCTATCTCTTTGATTGTGGGTAGTATCGGTATTATGAATATGATGTTAGTATCTGTGACGGAACGTACGCGCGAAATTGGTACTCGTAAAGCCTTAGGAGCTCCCAATAAATGGATTATGTTCCAATTTTTAACTGAATCTGTTATGATTTCTTTTATGGGCAGTTTTATTGGAATGATATTGGGTGTGGCACTTTCTCAGGTCGCAGGAGCCGTATTGGATAAGGCTGTGCCAATTTCTATTTGGTCTGTGATTATTTCCGTATCTGTTGCAGTTGTTGTCGGCGTTGTATCTGGTTTAATGCCAGCCATTAAAGCAATGAAATTAGATCCAATTGATGCCTTAAGATATCAATAATTTTTATAATTTGTGAGGATCTTTACTATTTGTCAATTCCAAAATATCCATTAAATGACGGTATGCTGGTGTAGCGTTTTTGATTTTATCTATCGCTCGTTTGGCTAATTTGACAGCTTCCTGAGTATTTCCGGTTAACAGATAAAATTCCGCCATAGCATAGTCAGCCATCGGCATATTTTGATTTTTACCATAAGCCGTTGCCAACAATCGCCAAGCACCCGGCATATTGCTGTCTTGTTCTATCACAGTGGATAAATGAGATATGGCTCTTTCGAAATGTGAGGCGTTATTACTTTCCGTTAAAACTTGTCCTAATGCTAACCGAATGAGCGGAGCGTTAGGCATTAATTTTACCGCTTGTTCATATGCGTGTATCGATTCGTTCAACTTGCCCGTTTCAAATAAAAATTGTCCTTTTAATTCATAAAAATAAGCATTTTGAGGAGATAGTGTAATCAGGTCATCGATTTGTTTCAAACTGTCTGTAATTTTATTCTCTTTATAGGAGGCGATGGCTTGAGCATATTTATCTGCTAAGGAAGAACCTTGGTATAAGTGGCGCGTTTGTTCGGGCGAGAACAAAAATCCGATGAGTTTGGCTTGCATTAAATTAAATTGTTCATCTTTGGACATGATTTTAGCATTTTTTGTAAATCGTTCAATATGTCTCATTCGGTCGCGCGTCATCGGATGAGTTTGCCAATAAGGGGTATCATAGGCAGAACTTAACCGCTCTTGACGTTGTAATTCCTTCATTGTATTGGTGAAACCTTGCATTGAATAACCGATTTTTTGCATGATGTCCACGGCTGTTCTGTCGGCTGCACTTTCTTCGCTTTGACGATAGGCCATAAATGAGCCCATAACGGATGAATTTATACCCATTATAATACCCAGTCCGGCTTCAGCTCCACCGCCTACAACGGCAAGCAATCCGCCTAAGACGCTTGAGATTAGGGCGGTTGTTTTAGCTGATTTTATTTGTTCGGCTCCGCGTACGATATGTCCACCAACAATATGTCCGGTTTCATGGGATAAGACAAAAGCCACTTCATCAATACTTTTTGCATTGGTAATTAATCCGGAATGAACAAAAATTGTTTGTCCTCCTGCAACAAAGGCATTAATTGTGTCATCATTCACAACAACAATTTCGGCATTTTTGGGATTGAGGTCTGCCGCTGTGAAAATTTTCTGAGCCAACCCTGTTAAGACCGTTTCTACCTCGGTATCACGGATAACAGCCAGAGATTCTGCTTGCACGGCAAAGTTGATAAATAATCCTAAAATAAATACGTATAATTGTTTCATAAGGGGTATGCTAAAGAAAAAAAATGTATTCGTCAATGAAAAAATCATGAAAGAACGCTTGACAAATCCCTTTAAATTTAGTCAAATATGCGAAAGAAGGAATTTAAAATGCAAGAAAAAAAAGAAATTATTGCCGGTATTTTTTTGACGCTTTTACTGGGGGGAATTTTGATTTTTGTAAATTCTCGTTCTGTGTTTCATGAAAAAAATCAAGAGTTTATTTTGAACGCTTATTTTTCTAAGGCCGATGGTTTGATGAATGGTGCCGATGTGCGCATTGGCGGAATTAAAGTCGGTACGGTAACACATCAATCATTAAATGGGTCATACGCCGTTAAGGTTCGGATGTCTTTTTATAACCGAATCGATGTTCCGACGGATTCATCGGCCAGCATTGAAACGGATGGTCTGTTGGGTAGTAAACATATTGAAATTGTTCCTGGGGGGGATGAGGAAATGTTACTCAGTGGTGATGATATTTCCTATACACAAGATGCGATGATTTTAAGTGAATTAATGGATATGGCAATTGCTTTTATACGCGAAAAAAAGAATAAAGAGGCCGAAACAAAAGGGCTCTCAGAGACAGGAGATATAAAATGAAAAAAAATCCGGTTGAAACAATTTTAGGCTTTTTTGTATTAATTTTTACGGGGCTGTTTTTATTTTTTGCGGCTTCTCGGGTGGATATTAAGAATATTGAAGGCTATACGGTGACAGCAAATTTTGCAAAAATTGGTGGATTAGAGGTAGGATCCGATGTGCGTATATCCGGTATTAAAGTGGGGTCTGTTTTGGCAACGCGTTTAAATCCGGATACTTATACGGCTGATGTCGAGATGAGTATTGACCGATCCGTTAAGTTACCGATTGATACGATTGCGGCGATTGCCGATGTCGGGATGATGGGGGATAAATATGTGCGTTTAGAACCCGGTAAAAGTCAGGCATTTTTAAAAGATGGTGACAGTATGGCTCAGACCAAAAGCTATAAGTCCTTAGAGGATAATATTTCTGAATTTATTTTCTTATCCACAAAATAGGGGAAAAAGATGCGAAAAAGTATATTTGCACTTATATTCATGATGTCTTTTGGTGTATTGTCAGCCGAAATTCCAACTGCTAAAGCTATTTTAAGGGGGGTGGATAAAGTGACCGGTCGTGTCAGTACGATGTCGGCCAGTGTCGGCAGTCAAATAAATTTTGGAGCATTAACAATTTCTGTTGAAAAATGTTATACGCGTCCTCCCGAAGAAACACCCGAAAATTCCGCGTTTTTGGTTGTGACGGAAAAGATGGCGGATAACAGTGTTAAGGAAGTTTTTACCGGCTGGATGTTTTCGTCTAATCCGGCATTATCGGCTATGGAACATCCGGTCTATGATGTATGGGTGATTGGCTGTAAAAATGATGATATTCCTCCGATGAAAACGTTATTGGAAACGATGAGTGATGAGGAGCCGGTTATTCCATCCGACCCGGCACGTGGTGATGATGACAGCACAGTATCATTGGATGCCGAAGATTAAGTTATTTGTTTAATCAGCGTGATAGGGAAGTACTTACTGTCAGCGGTGAGTACTTTTATTTTATAATTATTATTTTTTCTGTTGCAATATCAAAATGAATTTGTTATTTTGAACTCAAGGCAACTATTTTGCCCTGAGGTGTGAGAACCTCTTTAAGTCTGTCCCGTTATAAAGGGGTATCGAATACTTCCAACTTTGGTTGGAAGATGATAAAATAGCCTATAGGTAAATATATCATACTATTTGACTTAAGTAGTTCTCAACTTCCTGCCACTTTTAAAAAGTGGTTTTTTCGTTAGTGCATAACAAAAAAGGAAGTCAATAAAATGATTTTGAATAAATTGAAATATAACTTTGAATCTGGTCGTTCTATGGTGGAAATGCTAGGGGTTTTGGCGATTATCGGTGTTC
>JAZKXP010000079.1:0-23579 GCA_045611665.1 Alphaproteobacteria bacterium
CAATTCAGTTCCTGACGCATTTGGGCAATAATATCTGCCCCCAGTGGTGCTCCGTGACATTTTGGGGTGCCGGCTTTTTCACAAGCTCCCCATCCTATTGTTGTTTTACAATCAATCAGAACAGGTTTATCGGACTCTTGAGCTTGTTCTAAGGCCATTTCAATAGACTCAAAATTGTGTCCGTCACACGATAAAACGCGCCATCCGTTTGCTTCAAATCGCATTTTTATATGCGTTGAGGTTGCAACAGAAGTACTGCCATCAATTGTAATTTCATTATCATCCCACAGGACGATTAATTTATTCAACCCTAAATGACCGGCCACAGAAATTGCTTCTTCTGAAATGCCCTCCATCAAACAACCATCCCCCACAAACACATATGTTTTATGATTGACTAAATCATCACCAAATCGGGCATTCATCATGCGTTCGGCTAAAGCCATTCCGACACCGGCCGCAATCCCCTGCCCTAACGGACCGGTAGAGTAGTCCACACCTTGCAACAAATCATGTTCCGGATGACCGGCGGTAGGAGAACCTAACTGTCTGAAATTTTGTAAATCTTCTTTTGTGATATCGGGATATCCTAAGGCATACAATAAACTGTACATAAGTGCTGACCCGTGACCGTTGGACAGGATAAATCTGTCTCGGTCATGCCATAATGGAGTAGAGGCATCAAACCGCATAAACTTTGTCCATAAAACTGTGGCAATATCCGCCATTCCTAACGGCATTCCCGGGTGTCCGGATTTAGCCCTTTCAATCATATCGGCGGATAAAAAACGTAGGGCATTAGACATATGTTGCATGATAAACTCTCCTTTATGTTTATTGATAACTTTAAGATAACTTTTTTTCAAAAGGCTGGCAAGAAATAAATGGTGAGGGGATTATTTTAGTCTTGATTCAACCTTAAAAACATAAAGGTATTACGCCCGTAAGAGCGTCTGTCAAGTTCGGTAAATCCTTGTGGAACTAAGGCTTTTTCGGATTTATCCGTTTCAATAACTACTAAGGTATCATCATCAATCCACCCTGCCCGATGAAAAGCCGGTAAGGCCCGTTCCCACAAACCTTTTGCATAGGGCGGATCCATAAAAATAATCTGTATCGGTGTGGATTTTAAGGGTTTTAATGCATCACCCATAATAGTCAGGTCCGATATGCCTTTGGTGTTGTTTTTAAGACATTTTATCGCTAAATGGTTGGTTTCAAAAAAGAAAACGTGTTTTACCCCTCGAGAAAGAGCTTCTACACCAACCGCACCCGTACCGGCAAACACATCTGCAAAGGTGATATTGTTCCACCCTTGCCCCGTTCGTCGTAGGTGGTTATCCAGCAAATTAAATAAGGATTCTCTAGCTCGGTCAGAGGTGGGACGCGTTTGGTCACCTTGTAACTCTGCCAGTTTTTTACCTCGCCATGTGCCGCCGATAATACGCATTTAGTTGTCCAATTTCAAATCTGCCATAATCCCTTTTAGGGCCTTGGTGGTGACTTCACGCACACCGCCAACCTCTAAATTCCCCAATTGAAACGGACCATAGGAGATACGAATCAGGCGTGTCACCTGAAGACCGAAAAATTCCATTAAACGACGAATTTCGCGGTTCTTCCCCTCTTTCAGCGTCATTAACACCCACGTATTTGTTCCCTGCTCTTTTTCCACATCAATGTCACAAGGGGCATAAGAAATCCCTTTAATTTTAACACCTTTTTTTAACCGACCAATAATTTCGGGAGTTAGTTTACCATGCACACGCACACGATATTTGCGTTTCCATCCGTTTTGAGGTAATTCCATCGCCCGAGACAATTCACCGTTATTTGTTAGCAACAATAACCCTTCGGAATTAAAATCCAATCGTCCCACCGAAATAACCCGAGGTAGATAGGACGGTAGGGACTCAAAAACAGTCGGCCGACCTTGGGGGTCCCGATGGGTTGTAACTAAACCGGCTTTTTTATGAAAACACCACAATCTGGGCATTTCTTTTTCACCCAGTGGTTTTCCATCCACCACGATTTTATCTTCGTCGGATACGGTAAAGGCCGGAGAGGTTAATTTTTGCCCATTGACAACCACTCGTCCGTCCAAAATCCATTTTTCGGCATCACGACGGGAACATAATCCGGCCGCAGCCATTATTTTTGCAATTCGCTCTTTCTTTTTCATCATAAATAGGATATTATACTAATTAATCATAAAAGGAAAGAAAAAATGCAAAAAACACCTGTGGCTTTACCGGATGCAATTGTGGAACTGGCTTTACAAAAGGCAAAAGAAGCTTTTGACATGGATGAAATCCCTGTTGGAGCAGTTATTTTTAACACAAAAACATTTGAGATAATTTCTTCAGCTCATAATGAAACGGTGCAAAAATATGATCCTTTAGCTCATGCGGAAATTGTCGCCATTCGTCAGGCCTGTCAAAAATTAAATGTAAAACAGTTGGTCGGATATTCTATTTTTACCACTTTGGAACCTTGTGTAATGTGTGCTGGCGCTATTGGATGGGCCAGGCTGGATAATGTGTATTTTGGTGCTTCTGATCCAAAAACAGGGGCTGTTGACCAAGGCTCTCAGGTTTTTATTCATCCGCAAACACATCACAAACCCAATGTTGTGCGTGGCATACGAGCCGAGGAGTGTGGGGCGTTGATGACCAAGTTTTTTAAAGCAAAACGATTACAACAAAAAGAAACAAAGAAATAAAAATGACCGAAAAACCGATTTTATCTGTAACCGAAATTTCTTTATCTTTAAAGGCTTGTGTGGAACAGGTCTTTTCGGATATTCGTGTGCGGGGGGAGGTTTCCGGCGTCAAAAAGGCCGCCTCTGGTCATATTTATTTTTCCTTAAAAGATAACGATTCTGTGCTATCCGCTGTAGCATGGCGGGGTAGGGATAAAATAACACAAGCCGCCATAGAGGAGGGCTTAGAAATTATCTGTACCGGTAAATTATCAACGTATCCGGGGCGGTCCAATTACCAAATGATTGTGGAAAGTGCCGAACCGGCCGGCATTGGGGCTTTGCTAAAATTGCTCAACGAACGTAAGGAAAAATTGGCAAAAGAAGGCTTGTTTGACGAAGCCCGTAAAAAACCTTTACCCTATTTACCCGATGTAATCGGTGTGGTAACCAGTCCGACAGGGGCTGTTATTCAGGATATTATGCACCGCTTAAGGGATAGGTTTGGCCGCCATGTGATTTTATGGCCGGTTTTGGTACAAGGAACAGAGGCCGCCGAACAAATTGCAAATGCGATTAAAGGATTTAATGCCATTCCGAAAGGGGGACTGCAAACTGAAACTAATATTATTCATCGACCGGATGTATTAATTGTAGCGAGGGGAGGGGGCTCGTTAGAGGATTTATGGGCGTTCAACGAAGAAATTGTTGTGCGGGCGGCGGCCGATTCAGATATTCCCCTTATTTCTGCAGTGGGACATGAAACCGATACGACTTTGATTGATTATGCATCGGACAGACGAGCGCCAACACCAACGGCAGCAGCCGAGATGGCGGTGCCGGTTAAATTTGAGCTTGTGAGTCGTTTGGATAACTTAAATGCTCGCCAAAGCGAAGGCGTTTTTAAATATCTAGCTGATAAACAAACAAAAATTTCTTTGTTATCTCGGGCTATCCCTAATTTATCAGATGTGATCAACGGTCATATTCAACGATTGGACGATAAATCAAATCGGTTAAAAATCAGTATGGAATACCAGATAAAAAACAAACAAAATCAATTTGTTAATTTAAAAAATCTGCTTAAATCTTACTCATATCAGGCCGTTTTAGAGCGAGGATTTTCTTTGGTACAGAGCCATGATGGGAAGATTGTGTCCTCAGCTGATGTAGCACAAACACTTGCCACAATGACTTTATCCTTCAAAGATGGGAAAATTGATGTCACGCCAACCACTCTCATAACGACACAACAAAAAACAAATAATTCATTGAAAAAAGAGAAAAAAACAAACACAAAAGCCTCTATAAAAACATCCCGACAAGGAGAGTTATTTTAAATGAGTAATAACATTGTATATACATACCACACAAAAAGTAATAACAAAGTAATTACATCACTTAAAAAAAAGAACAATTATCTTCAAAATACTTTATTTTCCCCTTTTTTAGCGAAAAGGACTTACAAAGTAATTACACACTTTTCCCCCTCATGTGCGTCCCACTTTTTACCCCCACTCAAAACAAAGTTATTACATTGTAATTACAAAATCATTTTTCATTTATTTTCAAAATGTTACAAAAAACACTTCACTAATTATTTAAAATGTAATTACAAAGTATTAACACACAACCTCAAATGTTATTACATCGTAATCACATCGTTATTTTTCACGTTTTCTTTAAGGGCTTACGCTCAAACACCGCCAGCTACCCCTACTGATATTTTAACTCTGTACCCCCCCATTACAGAGGCAAGTTTAATCTACGGACACATTCAACAACCGGCTGATTTATTATATAATACTCAAAAAATTCATATTGATAAAAACGGAAATTTTGTTTTGGCCTTGCCACAAGACGCTACTGACACTCTAACTTTAACAACAATTTCAGGCAATCAGTCATACGATTGGACATATCAAGTGACAAAACGCACCTGGAAAGAAGAAAAAGTCAACGGACTACCCCCTCAAAAAGTATCACCGTCTGAAGAAAACAAAAAACGCATCTTACAAGAAAATACCTTATTAAAAAACAAACGAAAACAATCTTTTTACACTCAACTTCCAATGTGTTTTTCCCGTCCTGTAGAAAAAAATGCCCGTATCTCAAGCCATTTTGGCTCTCGACGTGTTTTAAATGGTATCAAAACAACCGGCCATAGCGGAACGGACTATGCCTTGCCTATCGGAACCCCCATCTATGCGCCAGCAGACGGAATCATAAAAGTTATTCATCAGGACATGTTTTATTCCGGAAAAACGATTTTAATTGACCATGGGTTTGGCATATATTCCAGCTATTCTCATTTAAATCACATCTCTGTCAATCAAGACACCTCTGTTAAACGTGGGGAGAAAATCGGTGAAATCGGCACAACGGGTCGCTCCACGGGGCCACATTTACATTTCACGATGACATGGTTTGGCGTCCGAATTGATCCTGAATATGTCTTAACTCACTACGCTTGCGATAAATAATGTAAAATAAAGCTTGATTTTCAAAAAAAAATAGAATATATTACCCATATCCCAATAAAAACCAAGACCTCAGAGTAATATCTGCGGGCTTATTTTTTAATAATTTTATAAGGAGAATATATATGTCTGATTCAGTACCTATGACAACTTATGGTTATCAAACATTAAATGATGAGTTAAAAAGATTAAAATATGAAGAACGCCCCCGCATTGTGGCTGCAATTGAAGAAGCTCGCGGTCACGGTGATTTATCCGAAAATGCCGAATATCATTCCGCCCGTGAACAACAAAGCTTCAACGAAGGACGTATTCAAGAATTAGAAAGCGCTTTATCCCACGCACAAGTCATTGATCCGAAATCATTATCCGGAGATAAAGTGTTATTTGGTGCCACAGTTTCTTTATCTGATGATGATACAGGAGATGAAAAAAAATATCAAATCGTCGGACAATATGAAGCCGATTTAGAAAATGGAAAAATTTCTTTGATGTCTCCGATTGCAAAAGCCTTGATTGGAAAACAAATTGGTGATACAGTAGATGTCAGAACACCGAAAGGGGAAAAATCTTACGAGATTTTAGACGTTCAGTTTATCTAATATAAAGGAGGGCTGTATGCACACACGCGTTTTAATTATTGGATCGGGACCAGCAGGATACACCGCCGGAATTTACACGGCTAGAGCGGGCTTGGAAACTGTTTTAATGACGGGGCATATGGCAGGCGGACAATTAATGTTGACGCATGAGGTGGAAAACTATCCCGGTTTTACCCGCATCTCCGGTATTGATTTAATGGCCAGTTTTCAAAAACAAGCCGAATCCGTTGGTGTTCAACTAAAATACGAAATGGTCAAATCTGTGGATTTTTCCAAAAGACCATTCAAAATCAAAACAGAAATGGATCAAACTTGGACGGCCGATACAGTGATTATTGCCACAGGCTCATCCGCAAAATGGTTAGAGGCCAAAGGAGAAGAAAATTTCCGTGGTCACGGGGTATCCATTTGTGCCACATGTGACGGCTTTTTCTATCGTGGTAAATCTGTTGCTATTATTGGAGGAGGGAGCTCCGCCGTTTATGAGGCACTTTATTTGGCACAAATTGCGGAAAAAGTCACACTCATTCACCGTCGCGACGAACTTAGAGCAGAAAAGCACCTGCAAAATCAATTACTTGTACACCCCAAAATTTCCATCAAATGGGATTCGGAAGTGATTGAGTTTATGGGAGAAAATCAATTAAATGCATTAAAACTCAAAAATACAAAAACGGGAGATACGTCCATTTTACCTGTTGATGGTGCCTTTATTGCTATCGGAAATCGTCCCAATACAGAAATTTTCAAAGGGCAATTAGAATTATCAAAAAATGGCTATATCATCACCCAAAAGAACAATTGCGCAACTTCGGTTGAAGGGGTTTTTGCGTGTGGTGATGTCCAAGAAGATACTTACAGACAGGCAGTTATTGCAGCCGGCACAGGATGTATTGCCGCCCTCAGTGCTGAAAAGTTTTTATTGGAAAAGAAATAAAAGAAAAAGACCGGTAAAATATCAGTCTTTTTTTTCACCTCTTAATCATTAGATAACACAAAAGAACACTCTTGCGAGCAAAGCAAGAGTGCATTATATCTAAAAAAAGAGGGGAGCATGATGAAAAAATTGATTTTAATTGTTTTGATTTTAATTATTGGTATTGTTTTTATTTTACCTTGGTGGTAAAAAAAACACGGATTAAATCACCTTATCGCATATTCTTTTCAGCTTGTGAATAGCGTGTTATATTTTCTTGTTTTAACTCCTCCATATCTTTTTGCACATCCTTAGCTATTAAATAACCCATTCCACAAAAAACGGATCCAAATGCTAAGAAAAAGGGAATGAGGGCATATTTTTCCCACCAGCGTTCCTGTTTCGGTTTAAATGTTTTATACATGAATACCTCCTACATTGGCTATCAGATACTTTTTTTATTTCCTCCCAATCAAGAAGAACGATACAACTTATTGATTTTTTTTATATCAAACCCGTTTCCAAACTGGTCCGTTCGGTGTATCTTTCACCTCAATCCCCCGTGCAATTAATTCGACCTTCAGCGCATCGGCTGTTACCCAATCTTTTGCCAAACGAGCGGCTTGCCGTTTATCTAAAATCTCTTGTAAATCAGACTCTAATACATCTTCTTTGATTTGTGGCATAATGGCTAAAACCTCATCAAAACGACGCATCAGAGCCGTAATTTGTTCAGCATCCGACACAGATAATTTATCAAAGTTTTTATTAACCGTGTTCATCAATTCAAACACAGCGGCCAATGCCACAGATAAATTTAAATCATCATCTAAGCCTTTTTCAAATCCCTCAGAGGCTCGTTTTAAAGTTTCAGGCAACTCCACCCATCCGGAACCACCTTTAACGCCAGAAAGGCGTTTTAAGAAGTCTTCTAAACGATTAATGACTGTTTGGTTACCACTCAGATTAGACTCCATAAAATCCATCCGTTGACGATAATGAGATTTAATGAACTCATAACGAATGGCCGCGGCTGAGTATCCTTTTTCCAATAATTGCGTTAATGTAAAGCAATTACCTAAAGATTTGCTCATTTTTTGGCCATTAACCGTAATATGTTCATTGTGCATCCAATATTTCACAAATTCACATCCGTAAGCACATTCCGATTGAGCAATTTCATTTGTATGGTGCGGAAATACTAAATCAATCCCTCCAACGTGAATATCAAACGGTTGCCCCAAATGTTTATGGGACATTGCCGAACATTCAATGTGCCACCCAGGCCGTCCTCGTCCAAAAGGGGCTTCCCATACATTATCACCGTCTCGCGGCGTCCAAGCCTTCCACAAAGCAAAATCTCTGGCATCTTCTTTATCGTATTCATCCGCCAATCGGCCATCTGCATTTGTCATCAAACGAGCAGGGTCAATACCGGCCATATGTCCGTAATTCGCAAATTTTGAAATTTTAAAGAATATATCACCGCTTTCGGCTTTGTATGCGTACCCTTTATCCAATAAACGCCCGATCAAATCTATCATGGCCTCAATTTCGTCTGTCGCAAAAATCACCTTATCCGGACGTTTTAAATTCAGGGCATCCCAATCTTTAAAGAACAACTCGGTATAATGACGGGTAAATTCCTTTAAACTTTTACCGCTGGCTGCAGAATCCCGGATCGTTTTATCATCCACATCCGTAATATTCATGGCAAATGTTAAATGATATCCTTTATATCTTAATACCCGAGCCAGCAAATCATAAAATACAAAAGCACGCAAATTACCAATGTGAGCCAAATTATAAACAGTTGGACCACATCCGTACATTTTGACTTGCTTATCAACCAATGGGGTGAATTCTTGTACAGAGTGTGTTTTTGTGTTATAGACTTTCAGCATTTCAAATCTCCTTTATATTTTGTTTTGCCAAGCATATCATATTTCACCGTCCATGACAAGTTTAAAATGCCATGAAAATTAATCCACAGCAACGTTCCCAATTTAATATAAAATATATATTAGTAGTATATGGGGCGGTGGATAATGGGGATAACTTTTTGTACTTTTTGATTGACAAGAAATGGCAAAATTAACGACTCGTTTTAAACTGACACTTTAAGAGGTCTTCAAGTTTTAATAGACTCCTTATAAGTTTACATAAATAGATGTGTGTAATTTTCTTATAAATTTTAATAACTTTTTGTGAATTATTTTTGTAGAGGTCTATCCAGATGGGTTATCCACTCTTTCACATAGTTACACACAGCTTTTTCTTGTCAAACCATATAAAATTTGCTATACTGAGGAAAAATGAAAGGATAAAAATGCGCGAAATTGTTTTAGATACAGAAACAACAGGATTGGATCCGTTTAATGGTGATAAAATTGTCGAAATAGGGTGTGTCGAGCTGGAAAATCACTTGCCAACCGGTCGTACATACCATCAATACATTAATCCGATGCGGTCTATGAGTGAGGAAGTGATAGCTGTTCATGGTTTGACGGAGGAATTTTTATCCGATAAACCGGTTTTTAAGGATATTGCCGATGATTTTCTAGCTTTTGTCGGGGATGATGCGAAATTGGTTATTCATAATGCCGCATTTGATATGAAATTTTTGAATGCAGAGCTGTCTTTTGCCGATAAACCACAGCTTTCTTATGATAGGGTAGTGGATACATTAATTATTGCACGTAAAAAATTCCCCGGATCACGAGTGAATTTGGATGAATTATGTAAAAGATTTGGTGTGGATAATACCAGCCGTACGTTACATGGCGCTTTATTGGATAGCGAATTGTTGGCTGAGGTGTATTTGGAGTTACTTGGTGGTCGTGAACCGGGGCTTGTGTTGGCGCAAAAAAATAATGTAATATCTGTTAAAAAAGAGGAGGGAGTTATGGTGGCTGAGCGTGTTTTTCGCGAGGCTCGTATCTTCTCTGTCTCTGAGGAAGAAATAAAACAACATATTGATTTTGTTAAAGGAATTAAAAATAATTTATGGGGAATTGTTCCTGAGGGGGATAAATAATGAAATATATTTTAAGTGTTTTGATTTGTGGAATGGCTTTTGGCGTATCTGCTCAAATGATTGATTTAATTGGAAGTGGAGCGGTTGGAGGGGCTTTAACAAAAGAAAGTATAACATCTATAAATCAAGGGATGAATGCTTTAAAATACACACAAATAATGCAAGCTATTTCTCAAAATGCCGCTATGATAAAAATAAAATATATGGGGGATTATGTTAAAGTGGGGCGATCGGATATTGTTGGGAATCCCTTTAAACCTTATCAATTTAATGTAGGTAGTAGTACTAAAAATCGTTTTTTTATTGAGTTAAAGGGAGTTGAACAAAAACTATGTCGTCGTTTGGTAACAAGTGGGGTAGGGGCTCAAGATATTGATATCAACGGACAGGGAGAAAATAGTAATGCATGCTCGGTATCTTCACAAATAAAATTTATCTTTGATTGATTTTTTTGCTTGCAATTTGAAAAAAGATACGATATTTTGTTTCACGTGAAACAAAATATCATTTTTTTTATTTTAAAACACGAAAGGAGAATGTTTCACGTGAAACAATTTTACGAAAATATATTAATTTTATATAAAACGATTGTTTCACGTGAAACAAATTTCCGATTTTTTGTAAGAAGGAGTGTTTCACGTGAAACAATTTGATGAAATTTTAAAAGAATCACAAGTAGAATTGAAAAAATTTGCTGATTTTGTTTTGAAATGGCAACGAACGGTTAATTTGATTGCTCCTTCAACTATACCGGATATATGGGAACGGCATGTCGTTGATTCTGCTCAGTTATTTTGTTATATTCCTACCGATGCACGAGTGTTGGTGGATATGGGGTCGGGAGGTGGATTTCCGGCTATAGTGTTGGCTATTATTAATAAAATAATGGGAGGACCGGTTAAAACATTTTATTTGATCGAAAGTGATGTCAAGAAAAGTGTTTTTTTGCGTGAAGCGGTACGTGTATTTGATGTGCCGGCGCAAATCATTAATAAGCGTCTGGAGACGGTTTGTATTGATAATGTTGATGTGGTAACAGCTAGAGCTTTAAAGTCTGTGAATGAGTTGTTGATTTTAGGACAGGGGGTTATTAATCCCAAAACAACATGTTTGTTTTTAAAGGGTGAACGTGTTGATGAGGAATTAAAACAAAACACCCATAAATGCACGGTTGAAAAACACCCTAGTTGTACCCATAAACAAGCAAGTATTTTAAAAATAGGAGGCGTTCAATATGAATAGAAAAACTAGAATTTTTGCGATTTCTAACCAAAAGGGCGGGGTTGGGAAAACAACAACTTCAGTGAATTTGGCCACAGCATTGGCGGCATTACATAAGAAGGTGCTGATTGTGGATTTGGATCCTCAAGGAAATGCTACGGTTAGTGTCGGATTGCATCGTATTCAAGGTGAAAAAAACTCATATACGGTTTTAACTGGTAGAGATAAAGTTGTTGATTGTGCTAAACCAACACTTATTCCGTATTTAGATGTTTTGCCAGCCAGTCAGGAGTTGTTGGGGATGGATATAGAATTGGCTGGTGTATCTCAACCTCAATTCTTTTTAAAAAAAGCGTTATCGGCAGATTTGGATTATGATTATATTTTTATTGATTGTCCGCCGGCTGTGGGGTTGTTGACTATGAATGCATTGGTGGCGGCTGATTGCGTGATTATACCGGTTCAATGTGAATATTTGGCTTTGGAAGGCGTGGCTGATTTAATGAAAACCATTGAAAAAATTAAGAAAAATTTTAATCCAAAGTTATCTTTACATGGTATTGTTATGACGATGTATGATGGTCGTTCCAATTTATCAAAGTCGGTTGTTGGGGATGTTCGTGCTTACTTTGGAGATAAAGTTTATGATACGGTTATTCCTCGGAATGTGCGTATTCCAGAAGCTCCCTCTCATGGAAAACCGGTTATGTTGTACGATTTTCGTAGTGTGGGGGCGCAAAGCTATATTAATTTAGCAGGTGAGGTTATGAAGCGTGAGCGCGCTCTTGTCGTGCCATCAGATTTAAAACAAGCAGTTTAAGGAGTTAAAAATGGATAGAAGTTTAGGATTAGGTAAAGGTTTAAGCGCATTGATGGGGGAAGATACTCCTATTAATACATCGACATATAATGCCGGTATGGGTGGAATTGTGATGATTGGGATTGATGAATTAGCTCCCAGTCCGTTTCAGCCGCGTCGTGTTTTTAATGAAGAAGCTTTGGTGGATTTGGTCAGCTCTATCCGTGAAAAAGGTGTTCTACAACCATTATTAGTACGCCCCAGCTCAACAGGAGAGGCGGCTTATGAAATTATTGCCGGTGAACGTAGATTTAGAGCATCTAAAATTGCGGGTTTATCGGAAGTACCTGTAATTATTAAAGATTTTGATGATAAAGCAACTTTGGAAGTGGCCTTAATTGAAAACTTGCAACGGGAGGATTTGAACCCGTTGGAGGAGGCTGAAGCTTATAAACGCTTAATGGATGAGTTTACTTATACGCAAGATGAATTGGCAAAAGTTGTAGGAAAAAGTCGTTCTCATGTGGCAAATATGATGCGTTTATTGGATTTGCCGGATACAATAAAAAAGATGGTAGCGGATAAAAAAATCACAATCGGTCATGCCAGAGCATTGCTGAATGCTAAAAATCCGGATACTTTAGCTCAACAGGTTGTTAATAAAGGTTTAAGTGTTCGTCAAACGGAAAAGCTGGCTGTATCTGAAGGTGGAAAAACAACACGTAAAACAAACTTACCTCAGTTTAAAAAGACTGAAACCGTTTATAAAAAAGACGGGGATTTAATGGCCTTGGAGACAGAGTTAACCAATTTATTACAAACCGAAGTATCAATTAAATGGAATGGAAAGGGCGGTGAAGTGGTTATCGCTTATGATGGTTTGGAAAAATTAGATATGATTTTACAACGCTTAACAATGGCTGCACCAGCTGATGAGTAAAAATGGTTGACAAATATATAAAAATATGATATCCTTTTTAAATCAATTTAATAAGGAGATAAAAATGCTGGATATACAACAACAAACAAAAAAGATATCTAAAAATGGTATCGGGGATATAAATATTCAACATATGACCGGTGTCGATAAAAACATTGAAAATTATGAACAAATGGTTGGTAATTTGTTTGTTGGGCAACGACAAACGCCTCAAAAGGTGGCCTCATATATTGGTGGAATACCCGTTATAAATAATCAAAATGTAAGGAAATAAAATATGAAAACAGCTGAAAAAATAGAAAAAATGCGTCGTGAAGCATATGATAATGTGAATTTTATTGTCAGTGGAGGTCGTATAACCGGTACTTATACAGAAGAAGATTTTGATCGGGATATAGATGAAATATGTTCAAATACAGATTCTTTTGGTGATGAACATCAAGTGATTAAAGTTTGTTCACGTAGTCAAAATATCCCAAACGAAAAACAAAACAATCGATAAAAATAAAGCTCTCATAGTTTGAGAGCTTTATTTTTTTGTATGTCTTAACTAAATATTTTTCCTAAAATCCCTAAAATATCCGCATGACTGGCTGCCGGTAAAACACCGATTTTGCGAATAAGTTCGGTCTTATCAATAGTTGTAATCATGTCTAAGGCTATTTGTCCTTTTTTACCTTTTAAACCGAGAATGACGCGGGTTGGAAACTGATAAGAAGCTGTTGTAATAGGGGCAATCATAACGTATGGCAAAACCTCGTTCATTTCATCCGGAGATATAATTAAACACGGTTTTTGTACACCACTTTGGTCACACATATAAACATCAAAACGTTTTACCATTGCCATTGTCCTCCCCGCATTAAAGGTTTTTGTTCTAATTCTGATCCCATTTCGTTTAACCAGCCGGCTCTTGGTTCTTTTACCGGCGATAAAATAACCATTTTGTGCCGCACTTCTAAATCGGCCTCTGTTCCAAAACCGCAGTCAGTGATGATGGCTTTTGGCAGACGAACCCCTATTGAATTTCCGATTTTTGTGAGTTTTATTCGCATCTTACTTACCCTTTCTTAAAATATCGGCGAGAACCATATATAAACGACCAACATCTGAACCGATTAAGATACTCATCATTAAATTATTCTCGCCTTCGATTTTGGCTGCTTTTGTCATTCCTTCAAATTCGGCCATATAGCGGGATACAGCTAATTTGAATTCGGAATCTGTGTTTATTAACTCTTTGATTTTTTTGACTTGTGAAGAACTGAGCTCTTTTGTAATATGACGCATAAAGGCTGTTTTGTCTCCACTGTTATAGCGCTGCCATAGATTTTCTTCCGCTTTCGGAGTAAAGATTTTTGCCATATCTACAGAGAAAGATTGTAGTCTGTCTAAAATAATTTTTCCTTCACGCAAGAAGTCGTCTGTGGCTTTTTTCTTCATTTTACCGCCGGTGTGAGTATCTAATTGTTTTGCTTGAGACACTAAAGTATCTGATATTTCAAGCATATCTGATTTGATAATCCCCAGTGTTTCTTGAACTTTGCGTGTCCTGGTATCAAATTGAGCCCCGACTTCGTTTAGACGGAAAACTGCGTCATCGGCGGATGCATAAAGTGTTTTTGCATTTTCGTTGAAGGTACTTTCGACAACCCGTAGGCGATTAGCTGTTTTTTCAACTTCTTGATCTAAAATTGCACCATGAGCTTTAAATACGGATAAAACTTTTTCTAAATTTCCAAACAGTCGAGCATTTTGTTGTTTAGCGCTTTCTTCATAAGTAACAATAGCTTGCTCAATTTTTTTACTACCGTTTTGTAAGTCTTTTACGACATTTTCTGCCGATTGAAGGGCAGTTGCCGTTCTTTCATTCGTTGTTTCTATTGCATGTGTCGTATTGGTGAGTTCTTCAATGTTCATGCTGATTGATTGTGATAATTCATTAACAATATCAGATGTTTGTTGTGTTACACGTTGCAAAATGGATGCTTGCTCCGCAAAAAGCGAGCTGGCTTTTTCGGCTTGTTCGTTGGCTTGGTGAGTTGCCTCTGTTAATGTATGAATGTGAGAGGCAATCTCTTTAACGGATTCGATGGTTTTTGTGTCAACATGATTGATAACGGTTCCTAAATCCGAAATCCATCCTTTTAAATCATCACGCACCTGATTCGTTTGTTGTTGAACTTGTTCAAAAACGCTGCGAAATTCTTTTATTTGAGTCCGTAAAGCATCTGTGAGTGTTTTTGTGTAAACAGCCCCTTCTTCCGTAGGGTAAACCAATTCGTTTAAATAAGATTGTAGTGTTTGAGATTCATATGTTAATTGGGCGGATCTGTCAAAGTAAGCGGCAACTAATCCGGCAATCACAATGGGCAACAACAGTCCACACGTTCCTCCGACAAATTCAGCCGGTGATAGCTCTGCTCGATTTATCCACCAGCCGGAAGACAACAAATAATCAATAACAAAGATAAACCAAATAACGGAAAATAATGTCGCTAAAACAGCTCCTTTTTTTTGAAAAAAAGACGGAGGGGTTGGCTTTTCTATATCTGAAAATAATTCATCCATGGATTGCGGTTTTTTACGATATATCATAAAATCTCCTTAAAAAACAATATAAACAAATATTATGTTCTGGTTTTAGTATAACAAATCCTTTTTTGAGATGCAATAATAAAATTACAATGTAATAACATTTTTGTATTTTGTAATTACATTGTGTATATTAATTTATTTGATGGTGAAGTAATAACAATGTACATACATTGTTGTGGTGAGGTAAAAAGTAAAGAGAATTTTTTTTGTGTAATTACATTGTATATACAATATAAAAATGTATAATGTAATTACATTGTATTTACTTTTTGTATTGTGTGTAATTATTATGTAATTACGTTTTTTATCAAATACACAATAAAGAAGTAATCAAAAAGTTTGTTAAGCAACGAATTAAATATTAAAATCCAATGTGTTAGATATAATTTTAGGGGCTTTTAATTGGTGTTTAAACCAAGTTTGTTGACGTTTGGCATACTGACGGGTAGCAATAACGGCTAAATTAATCATCGTTTCATAAGAAATTTCTTTATTTAAGTAAGCACAAATTTCTTTATAGCCGATTGCTTTGGTAATTCCGCCGGTGGGATGACGTTTCATTAAGTCGGCTACCTGTTGTTCTGCGCCTGCTTTCAGCATATTTAAAAAGCGTGTATGGCATCGTTCGCGAATTTCTTCTCGGGGGCGATTAATCCAAAGAATTTCAAAATCTGCGTCTATGATTTTTTTAGGGGGGTGCATTTGAAAATAGCTCAACGGTTTTCCTGTTGACAGCTGAACTTCCAGAGCTCGACGTAATCGCTGAGGGTCTGTGGCAGCACATGATGAAACTTGTTGCTTGACTTGTTCAATCGGTAAGGTTCTGACATACTGTCGAATAGTGTCATCTACCGGCGGAATATCATTGAAACCTTCCGTTAATGCTTTGATATATAATCCCGTTCCGCCAACAATAATCGGATTATCTATGTCGTGAATAATTTTTGAAACCTGTGTCACCCAATCGTTAGCGCTGATAGACGCATGCTCATCTAAGTACCCATATAAATGATGAGGAACACCCCTTTGTTCCGCCTCTAAAGGGCGGGCAGTTAACAACGGAATATCCCGATAAACCTGAATGGAATCGGCGTTGATGATTTCTCCCGCTGTTTTTTGGGCCAACCGAACGGCAAATTCAGATTTTCCGGAAGCTGTTGTTCCGACAATAACGTAGATTTTTTTCATGTGAAACAGTATACAACAAAAAAGATTTTATGTAAATAATATTTGTTTTTTCTAAAGGATTGCGATATAATGAAACAAAAGAAGGAAAGATAATGAAAAAAATAGTACTCGTGTGTTTATTGTTGATATCGGGATGTGGTTTTTCTCCGCTGTACCTCACAAATGGGCGAGAAACCACTCAATTAACGGCCCAGATAGATATTGCTCCTATCGCGGATTATGATGGGTATTTAATGGCTAATTATTTGTCGGATGCGTTAAATCCCGACAAAATAAGTGTTAATAAAACATATGAATTAAAGGTGTCTTTGGATGCTCCGTCAATTAGCGAACAAAATATTAAAGATGATAATTTTTCTAGTCGTGAACGCATGACACTGACGGCGCGTTACCAACTCATTAATAAAAAAACAAACGATAGAGTTATTGATTCAAGAACTTCTGCAACGGGGGCATATAATATTGCTTTAGAGCCATATGCAACATGGTCGGCAAAACAAAAAGTTAAAGAAAATCTGATTAAGATGTTATCTGAACGTATCACGATCCATGTGATTTCTTTTGTGAAAAAAGAGGTTGAAAATGAAGGCTAAAGCCTATCAAATTCCCGCTTTAAAACGAGAAATTGCTCACGGTTATCGTGGCGCTTTGGTTTATGGTCCGGATTTTGGGAACGTTCAAGAAGCAGCTGAGCAAATTGCCGGAATGATTACCCCCGATTTAAAAGATGATTTTTGTGTTGTCTATTTGACTCCAGCAAAAATAAAGGAAAATAAAGCCGTTGCTTTGGACAGCGCTAATGCGATGTCTTTAATGGGGGGGCGTAAGTTAATCTGGATAAAAGAGGCGGATAATTCTTGCGTTTTTGTTTTGGATGAGGTTTTTGGGCAAGTTAAAACAGATGCTTTTATTTTAATGACAGCCGATAATTTACCCAAAAACAGTTCATTAAGGGTGGCGGCCGAAAATCATCCTAAATGCTTAACTGTCGCTTGTTATGCGGATGATGAAAAAGACAGTGTTGCCATGATGACAACCTTTTTCAGTACTCAAGGATATCGGGCGTCGGCTCAAGCCATAAATTTATTAAAAGAACGATTAACGGAAAATCGAGTGGCTTCTAAGCGAGAATTGGAAAAATTAATAACCTATGTCGGCGATAAAAAAAATATAGAAGAAGAAGATGTTCTGTCGATTGTGACGTGTTCGGCAACAACATCTTTTGATGCGTTATGCATGGCAGTTGCCGGAGGATATCACAGAAAGGCGGATGAGGCTTTTTCGTTGCTTTTATCATCCGGAGAAACATCCGTCGGCATTGTTCGGGTGTTGATTAATTATTTTAACAAATTGTTACTGGCGGTTAATGCTCTTCAAAATAAAGAGCCGATTGAGGTGGCCGCTAAACGCGTTTTAAAGGCTGCTCAGTTTAAATTAGAAGCCGATGTCAAAAGGCAGTTAATGATATGGAAAAAAGATTGGATTGTGCGGGTCTTGAGTTTGTTGGCGCAAACGGAAAAACAACTTAAAACGACCGGATATCCGGCCGATTTAATAACGGCACGCACCATTTTAATGATTACAAGTGTGGCCGCGAAAGCTGTTAAAAACAGGTAAGTTTTGCTTACATCTTCGGGAATTTTTTCATCAGTTCTCGGATTTCTGGGCTGTTCATATCGGGCATAGACCCGCCAAACGGATTGCCACTCATGCCGGCAAAAGGGGAGGGGCCTCCCATACCTCCGAGTGAGCCCAAATCCGGCATGTTACCACCCATCATGCCTTTCATTTGTTTCATCATTTTAAACATACCCATCGGCCCCATTTTTTTGAATTGCTTCATCACGGTGGCCATTTGATCATATTGTTTCAATAAACGATTGACTTCCATTACCGATACGCCGGCACCCGTTGCAATACGTTGTTTTCTGGCGGCCTTTAATACATCAGGATGTTTGCGTTCATAGGGTGTCATGGACAAGATAATTGCCTCTTGATGTTTTATCATTTTGTTATCAACATTGGTGGCATCAATTTTATCACGGAATTTGCTAAGCCCCGGAATCATTTTCATAATGCCTTTAACATCGCCCATGTTGTTGATTTGACGAATTTGGGAAAGTAAATCGTTTAGGTCAAATTTTCCCTCCATCATGCGCATAGCACTTTTTTGAGCCTCTTCCTGATTAATTTTTTCCATGGCGGTTTCAACCAAGCCCACAACATCACCCATACCCAAAATACGATCGGCAATACGTTTGGCATCAAATACTTCCAATGCATCTGCTTTTTCACCAACACCCAAAAATTTAATGGGTTGGCCGGTGATTTCACGCATAGACAAGGCCGCCCCCCCACGGGAATCACCATCAATACGTGTTAGGACTATACCGGTAATGCCGACTTTTTCGGAAAATTCTTTAGCAACATGAACGGCATCTTGTCCCATCATCGCATCAACGGTCAGCAAAGTTTCTTTCGGATTGGCAATATCGCGGATTTGTTGCACTTCACGCATCATATCTGCGTCAATATGTAAACGACCGGCTGTATCTAAAATCAATACATCATACAGACCGGATTTTGCTTCCTTTAGGGCGCGCTGTGTAATTTCTATCGGTTGTTGTCCTTTGATGATTTTCAAAACATCTAAATCGTTTTTTTGCCCCAATTCAGCCAATTGTTCCATAGCGGCCGGACGATACACGTCCAAACTGGCCAGCAAGACTTTTTTGCCGTTTTTGGTTAACCGAACAGCCAATTTTCCGGCAGATGTCGTTTTTCCGGCCCCTTGCAACCCGACCATTAAAATTACATCTGAGGCACCGGCGTGTGTAGCTAAATTTAAAGTCCCTCCGTCGCCCAACAAAGCAATGAGTTCATCAGATACGATTTTTGTAACCATTTGAGCCGGAGAAACGGATTTAACAATTTGTTCCCCGACGGCTTTTTCTTTGACCTTAGTGATGAAACTTTTTACAACGGGTAAGGCGACATCAGCCTCCAACAAAGCGATTTTAATTTCTCGCATAGTTTCGTCAACGGCCGCTTCTGTCAAAATGCCACGGCGTGTAAGTTTATCAAAAATACCGGTTAATCTGTCACCTAAAGCCTGAAACATAAAACTCTCCTTTTGTTATGGGAGATACCATACATTAAAAATACTAAAAAGTCAATTAATGCGTTTTTTATCGGCTCTTTCTTGAATGATACCGGCATTTAATACGCGAGATGAAATAACCTTTGATACCAATATCGGATTTTCTTTTAACAGGTTAAACGTTTCCAACATTTTTTCGGTTGTCATTTGGGAACAAACCGACATTTTTTTTATTTTATAACCGAAAGAAATCCCCTCTTTAAAACCGGTACAAATAACCTCTTCTAATGACCGTTTGTCTTTACATGTAATACGTTTCATACTGTCGTAAATATGGTCGGTGGCTTTATGCAAAAGATATAATTGTTCTTTGGTTTCAAACTCATCTGTTTTAATTAAGTCGGCGTTATCGGCCAACCATCCTGAAGCCAAGCACATACCAACTAAAACAGATTCTTCAAAAGAGCCGACTTTTGACGGCATTTGGCGAGGCGCTTTATTCAGTAATAATTCCTCTGTACGTATTAAATTTTCCTCGGCCGAAAAACTGCTGGGGTGTGACAAAACCTCTTTTAAGATGGATAAAGCAAATGAATCAAATTCTAATGTCATGAGTAATTCTCCCAATAAAAAGTGACAATATACTATCATATTTTTTCAAAAAAATCAAGCAAAAATAAAGGACTATAAAAAAGATAAAAAAAGTGTTGCACTTTAAAAAAAAGGGTATTATACTAAAAGAACAAAACAAGAACAAAAGGAGTAAATAATGGAAAAAGATAAAGCATTAGAGGCCGCTTTGGCTCAGATTGAACGGGCATTTGGAAAAGGGTCTATCATGCGTTTGGGGCAAACCAATAACGCTGTGGAAATTCCGGCTATTTCAACCGGATCTTTGGGGTTGGATTTGGCCTTAGGTATTGGCGGTTTACCAAAAGGGCGTATTGTTGAAGTATATGGTCCTGAAAGTTCCGGTAAAACAACTTTGGCGTTGCACGTGGTGGCCGAATCTCAAAAGAAGGGTGGAACGTGTGCTTATATTGATGCCGAACACGCCATGGATCCGTCCTATGCGGCCAAATTAGGCGTTAATATTGATAACTTGTTGGTGTCACAACCCGATACGGGTGAGCAAGCCTTGGAAATTGCCGATACATTGGTCCGTTCTGGCACAATTGACGTGTTGGTTGTTGACTCTGTGGCAGCCCTGGTGCCGAAAGCCGAAATTGAAGGCGAAATGGGCGATTCTCACATGGGGTTGCAAGCCAGATTAATGTCACAGGCTTTACGTAAATTAACGGCTTCGGTGGCCAAAGCCAACACATTGGTTATCTTTATTAACCAAATTCGTATGAAAATTGGTGTGATGTTTGGTAATCCGGAAACAACAACCGGCGGTAATGCGTTGAAATTCTATGCCTCTGTGCGTTTAGATATTCGCCGTATCGGTGCCGTGAAAGACCGTGAAGATGTGGTTGGCAGTCAAACCCGTGTTAAAGTGGTTAAAAATAAGGTATCACCGCCGTTTAAAACGGTTGATTTTGATATCATTTATGGGGAAGGTATTTCCAAAATGGGTGAATTGCTTGATTTAGGTGTGAAAGCCGGTGTTGTGGAAAAGGCAGGTGCTTGGTTCTCGTATAAAGGCGAACGCATCGGACAAGGACGTGAAAATGCCAAAGCATGGTTAAAAGCAAATCCGGCCAAAGCGGAAGAACTGGAACAAATTATTCGTGCCGATGGTAAAGAAATTTCTCAATCGCTGATGACGGGGCCGTCTGATGCGGATGTAGAATAACGTATACGGGCGATAAAACCGTTCTCCACATCGTCCGTTTTTAAAAAAATTATTGTGCACAAAACCTCTCCTGGTGGAGAGGTTTTTGATGTGGTGTTTTTGTATATTCACTTTATCGTGTTGAAAGCAAAGAAGAATTTGGATAATAATCAAAATTGTTCCTGAGCAAATAAACGGCCACATTCCATAAAACAATACTAAGCGACAACATAACCAAACAGTATTTGAGGGATTCAAATCCCCATATCGTTGTTGTTAAAGTTAAAATAGCAAATCCGAAGACGCGTCCTAAATTAAAAAAGGCCTCTCTGATGGAAAAATATTCATTTTTTATGGAAGATGGAACTGTATGAGTTTTTGACAAGGATAAAATGCCGAGGTCACAAAACATTTTAGTTGTTTTTGCGATACCGACAAATAAAAAGTTATAAAAAATAAATCCCCCTTGTGTCGGATACAGAGCAAATAAAATCGAAGCGGTAACGGCCATCAAAGAACCGATGAGAGTAAGTTCTGAAATAACTCGGGCAAAATACCGGGTGAAAATAAAATAAATACACACGGAAAGACCGTTAAAAACAGACAATATTAATCCTAAACTAAAATCCGTTTTAAATAGATAAATTGTATATAAAATGAACGCAGTGTTGAAAAAACCTCCAAAAGAAAAACCTTTGAAAAATTCAAGAAAATATAGGTTTTTAATCGTTAAATTTGATTTTGTTTTGTTTAAGTATAATCGTAAATTAAACCATCCTTTTTGAGCTGTGACAGGATTTTTTAAAAATAAGCTGAGACACCCCTCTATTGCGATGAGACACAGCACTAATAAAATCATCCGGCCTAGTGTATCTGTGCTTAAAAAGTATCCGAACAAAACAGGAGAGATTATTTTTATTCCGTTTTTTACCATAGATAATATTTGATGGAATTTTACTGTTTTTCGTTTCGAAATTATCTCGGAGGTGGTTATATTCCAAGAAAACGTTTTTAATGCCAATGCGCTTCCTAAAATGGTCCCATAAACATCAATATGATAAATAATATTTTCCCGTCCCAACATCATCCATGATAAGGCTAAGAAAGTTAAAATAAGGCCCAATCGATATAATCTTAAACGATATCCGCCTTTTATCATAGGACCCGTTATCAATGCTAATCCCAAAACAGTGGTGTATACAACCATAAAATAAAAAGAAATAAGTGTAATGTCTTGAGAAGCATCTCTAAAAAGAGAGGCCACCAAAAATGTATGAATGAAAATCCAAGTAAATGTGTGCAGACAATTTATCAGCGTTAAAAGAGCGCGATTATAACCTTTAACCATTATTCAAATCCTTTCGTAAGCCGCGCACTCTATCACAGAACATATATCTTTTCAAGTTTTTTGTTATTTTTTTTATCCTAAATTATGAGGGGATGAGAGGAGTTTGTTTTTTGGAAGAAATCGGCTGTGTTGTGAGGAGCCGATAATTTTAATTTTTTATTATACCGCACGCAATACGTGCACCGCCACCCCCTAAAATGGCAGGGGTATCTTTATAATTATCCGAGCCCGCATGAACAATAAAGGAACGATTTTTAATATCTTCTGTCGTCAAAGAACGCATTAAGATATGGGTTTGGACGGTTCCGTCCTGTTTGACATATAAAACCGGTAAATCTCCTTTGTGACCCGCATTATCGGGCCCTAAATGAATTTTTGTGTGTAATGGGTCATAATGTCCTCCCGCCTTTAAAGCATATCCCTTTACGCCATTTTCATTAATGACAACGCCACAATCGGGATGTTCATGAATATGAAATCCGTGAGGACCTGCTGGTAAATTTGTTAAATCAACATCAATTTGTAATCCATCGGGTGTATCCACAAAAACAACCGTTCCGATGGGTTTTGTCTTGTCTGTTGTTAAATACATGTTGGCCACGGACATATCAACCCCTTGGCTACACCCAGCTGTCAGAATTAAAAACACCTGCACTATCCGCTTCATTTTCTCTCCCTTTTTTTTAGGATATAAGAAGGATCATGTGATAAAGCAAGAGTCCTTAAAATTCATCCTCATAAAATGAAATGGATTCATTTATTTTTTGAACCGCCGGCTTTAAATACGGACACGTGTTTTCGGGCAAATTATCCCAAGAATGCCACTCTAATTTAGCACATTTATCGGGTTCTAAATTTTGTATATCTCCCGT
>JAZKXP010000080.1:0-1884 GCA_045611665.1 Alphaproteobacteria bacterium
TGACCATCTACTGTACATTTGGCTTCGTAATCAGATACCGGCATGCATGTTTCGTTTTCACATTTTTGGCAAGTACCACAAACGGTATCTCCGCATTGTTCGCCAGTTTCTCCGCCTGTGCCATTACCACCCCCTTCAAAATAAAACGTCATCGTGTTATCGTTTCCGCAATTATCTTGAGAGGTGGCTACACTGTCATTAATATCGATTTGCACTGCTTTATTTTCTAACCCGTCAAACACCATTTGACAAACGGATTGTGGCATTTTTTTACTAACACCGACGTCAAAAGCAATCAAATTTTCACCCTCTACATACGCCGGATTCGCAAAATCGTAAATTGTTGTTTCTTTATCCCATTCGGCCAGAGAGAGTGTGGCTCGCCCTTGACTGGCTTGAGTCATTAAATCCACCGTCCGCAAAGAAATATCGTGCATGGTTTGATTCGCTCGGTATTTGTTCATCCCGTAACTGTATCCTGCGATAGCGCCAACAGACAGGACGCCGATAATCGCCAAAGTGCCCAGCATTTCCACCATAGAACGGCCGGATTCGTAATTTTGTTTCATGGTTTTTGCTCCTTAAATTAACACTACAAAAAAAGCCGTGATGATGGGTGACCGGAAGTTTACAACTATTTCAGACGATATAGCGTGGCATATTCACCGCCATAGGGGATATTTTGCCGCCTTCCAGCCGAGCCGGAAAGCATGCATTTATCGTCCAACGGACGCGTCTGAAAAGAGGTTGTGAAGCCTCGGGGCGCACATCACTCATCTTAAAGATCATCCTAAAGAATTCTATATTAAATTGCAAGACATAATTTATAAAAAAATCCCCTCGGCGGAAATCCATCGAGGGGTGGTTTTACCGTCAGCCTTAATAATTTTCGGCACGGATTTGGAAATAAGATTTCGGATGGTCACAGACCGGGCAAATTTCCGGCGCTTTTTTGCCGATGACGATATGGCCACAGTTGCCACATTGCCAAATGGTGTCGCCTTCACGAGAAAAGACAATGCCTTCTTTGATATTAGCCACTAAACGACGATATCTTTCTTCGTGTTCTTTTTCAATTTGGCCGACCATTTCAAACAGTTTTGCGATTTTTGTAAATCCTTCTTCACGAGCCGTTTTAGCAAAACCGTCATACATATCTGTCCATTCATAGTTTTCACCAGCTGCGGCATCTTCTAAGTTTGTAATTGTATCTGGGATACCGCCATCATGTAATAATTTAAACCAAATTTTGGCGTGTTCTTTTTCATTATTGGCTGTTTCTTCAAACAAGTTAGCAATTTGAACATACCCGTCTTTTTTTGCTTTGGAAGCATAGTATGTGTATTTGTTTCTGGCTTGAGATTCACCGGCAAATGCGGCCCAGAGGTTAGCTTCTGTTTGAGATCCTTTTAATGGTTTATCTGTCATTTTTTCTTTCCTTTATTGTTAGAGGGATGGCACTTATTACAAATGCCACTAAAAGTCAGCGAATGATCTTTTATTGTAAAGTTATTCGCTGGGTTAACTTGATTAAAAGTGTCATTATAGGGAATTTGAATATCAAATAATTGATGACATGTATCACAATGAAAATGATAATGCTTGTGTATTTGATAATCAAAATGATCCGGTCCTCCAGGAATTGCAATACGTAAAATGATACCCTTATCAGCCAGTTTGGCTAAATTACGATAGATAGTTGCTTTGCTGACAGCCGGATGAGATTGAGATACGTACAGATACACATCATCAGCGGTTGGATGATTAAGGGCGTGTATGGCCTCATCTATTAATGCTTTTTGAAATGTATGACGCATCGTTAGTTCCTTAATGATATTTATTATCAATAAGGAATATATCCTATTAATTAATCGGCGTCAAGCA
>JAZKXP010000081.1:0-12376 GCA_045611665.1 Alphaproteobacteria bacterium
ACCGCTTCTATTTCTTTGGGGGAACCGGAAAAAGCCCCGATAAACGGCAAAATCAAAGTTCGCTTGATTTGTCCGTTGTTTGAGGTTTTTGAAACCGAAGCCGACAGTGTTTTGTTGCCCGGGGCCGAGGGGGAAATTCTGATTTTACCCGAACGGGCACCGATATTTGTGTACTTAAAGGCCGGTCGAATGATTATTTATAATCAAGGGCAAAAACCGATTTCTTACTTTGTATCGGCCGGTGTAAGTGAAGTGCGTCGCAATTTATGTCCGGTGCTTGCTTGGGGGGTACGGGAAGATAAAGTTAACCCCGAAAAAATTGCCGTTCAATTGGCCGAATCCGAAGCGGCTTTGGGGGCGTTAAAATCCGATATGGCAAAACGTGAAATTATCAGCCGAATCGACTTTTTCAAAACGATTTTAAAATTGATGAATTATCAGCCGGCTGAGACGGTAGATAAACCCAAAAATCGTAAAAAGTCCTCATTTAATCCGTATCAGTTAAAGGCGGATAAATAACAAAAAAAGACTCATATTTTCTGAGTCTTTTTTCTTTTTTACTGAGTGGATTGATTATGTTTTTTGATGTTATTGTTCATTTCTTCTAAAACCGGTAACAACATATTGACGACATTTATGGCAATACGGTCTTCTGTCGCTTTTGTTTTATAGGCTTTTAAAAATTTAAAAATGACATATACCCCTAACAGAATGAATATCAGATACACGACGCCCCGCATTAAAGCCGTTGTCATACGGGCGGCAAAAGCAAGAGTTGATGCTTTTGTCGTGGCAGTTACATTATCAATTTGGGCCGATACATAGGCCGATACACCGATTGGAAAAGACATGGCTTGTTCGGCTATTTTGACTCTTTTTTTTGTCATAACCGCCATTTTTTCAGCCGGTTCCACATTAAAATAGTGACTCACCCATTCCGGCATTTGTTTATTCATATACCATCCGCCGCCATAGATAATTCCCATTAAAGGTGCATAAAATGCCAACGTTAAAAGTAATCGTTTCAGTTTGTTTTTAAGGGTATCTTTTTTGGGAGTAAAAGCGGATTTTGGGTGAGTCATTTTTTATCCTTTAAGCTTGTTTGGCATTACCGACATTCAGCGCCAATACATTCATCAATTTTTTAAATTGTGCCAATATAGTATCGTCTTTTTGTGTTGGTGTCAAGGCTGTTATGGCGCTGGCTCCCGAAACAATGGAAGAAATGACAATCCACACTTCATTTAAGTTATTAATGATAAAATTTAACATTGTTTTACCTCCTTTTTTATTTTAAAACTAAATTCATTATTGCCACACAAATTGCAGTCAAGGCTGTGGCCGCCATGACATTTAAAATATTACGAACCGGTGCCAATTCTTGACGGGATACAAAATCTTTTCCGATTTTATCATATAAAATGCGGCAATCGGATTTTAATTGAACACTGCCCATAAAATTAATTAATTCCGTATGTACATCTACGATTTGTTTTTTGGCACTACAGACCTCTTTTTTAATATCAGCCAGTTGTTTTTGCAAAGTGTCCACTTGTGCCATGAGTTTACCGATTTCCAGTGTGTACTCAGTCATTTGTTACCCTTTCATACAATATCATAAAATAATAAATCGCCGATTTCGGCACTTGGAACGGCTGCATACGCCCATTTAGGATGCTCCGAGGTTTTGTGATAACAGGTAGCTCCCTTAGTGTTATCGGCCAATAATCCCTTGACTGCCCGAACGGCAATTCTGTGACAGATGGTATAGACGGGATTATTTTCTTTCTCTGTGGTCGTTATTGGTTTATGAGAAAACTGCATCGGTTTTAAACAAACGGATTTTATCGTGTCTCCCCACCATACATTTAATCCCAAACGAGCATGACGCACACGATTTAAAACAACGTTTGCAACGGCTTCCATAACGGAAATATTTTTTGTTCCCGCTGTATTGTAAATGGTATCGGTTAAGATACGAATATCTTCATTCATTTAAAACCTCCAATCTTTTTTGTTGAAACACCTGCCGCACGAAGGTATGCGGACCGGTTCACTTAATAAACATCCCGCAACGGCATCTAAGGCATCATCTTTACTGTGTCCCATAGGGGTCCAATCTTGCATTTGTTCTAAAAACGGTGTTTGCTTGATGCGTGTATGAGCCTTTAAGGCGCGATTCATTAAAACGGCATCAAAGGCCGATAAAATCCGAGATACCTTATTGTCACGTGATGTATGTTCCATCACGGCACAGGAGATATGTTCAGATGCGAATTGACGCCTCAGTAAAGCCGGTAAAAATTTTCCGATTCCGTTAGTTTCCACTCTGACAGAGGGAATAAGATTACGCTTAACAAAACGGGCAACCTGTCGACATTGATACGTGGCCGCTTCTTCTGTATCGGGAACTTTTAAGTATTCAATATCGTGCAGATAATACAAGCCGTTTTCATCTGTGAAAACACAGGCAATAACGCTATCATCTCCCTTTTCTTTGGATCCAAAGGCAGGATCCCACCAACAAGATACCGATACCAAACGCCTTCTCGATAACGATAACACAGCGGTATTATTGGCTTCTCGATAAACTAAGTCATCCGTATAAAAACATAAATGATTCGGGTTTAATCGGCTGTCATTGATTTGGACCGGTTGTAGCATCATTTGACTTAAAAATTTATTTTGTCCACTCCGTCGTTTGATGGATTCTATTTTTGCTTCCGAAAAACGGGTGGGCCAATTCGATTTTCCAAACCGGTTTAAAATCGGTATTTTTAATTGATGCCATCCGCTTAAAAAACCTTCAGGTTCGGTATTATAAATTGTATCGGCCGTGTGAGGTGTTCCGACATAAACCATCATTCCCTTTGGTGTTAACACATAATCCAATTCGGCTAATTTTGTTCTTAAATCATTTCGTTTGCCCGATGTATCACACGTTTTGGGAACTTCCACATCATCACAAATAATTAAATCGGCACGACTGCCGGTGATATTGGCCAGTAATCCTCGGGCCAGCACGGATGGGTCTCGTAAATCGGCTGACCGATTAACGGTAAATCTATCAGAGGCCCATTCTTCTTTACGCGTTGGTTTTAACTCTTTTGTCAGCGGATGTTTTTCAATAATGCGTTTGATGTTACGGACCATTTTTTTTGCCAGTTCATGGTCGGCAGATAAAATCAAAATACGGGTATTGGGATTGCGCCATAAAACATAGGCGCAAAATAATCCGATAATGGTCGATTTTCCGGAATTACGAAATGCCATTAACAAAGCATTTTTATCCGATTTTGTGTGATATATGTCCCATAAAAAACGACACATTTTTTTGTGATGTGCCGGAACGGATAAGTTTTGCATTTGCATCCAAATCCATACAAATTCAATCAAAGTCAACACTTAAATCCTCCTGTAAAACAGATGCATTTTTTACTTTTTTTATCCACTCATTTACCGCATCGTCTTGTGTTGTTATTTCGGTATTGTCCTGAGTTAATTTTGCCAATAAAGAAATATGTCCCAGTACGGCTTTACAAGCCGAATGATAGGCCGAAAATTCTTTTGCATCGGACCATTGCTCGTTGGCCAGAAATGTTTGATAACTGGCCAACGCTTGGGCTAAATAAGGGCGCAGCGTATCTTTGATATTTGTGTCGCCACTCATTATATGCCTCCTTTATTTGATCATTGTCCGGCTCAGGGCAGACGAAATATTGCCGATACCTGAGGCCAGCTGAGCCCGTGATAAATTTGATTGTTGTGATAATTCTAATAAATTACGGGTTCTGGTTTCGTTAATCGAGTTTTGTAAAGCCTCTAAGGAAATGCCGGCCTTTTGGGTTAAATACTTATCTTCGGCATCATGTTCTTTTTGCATTGTATCCAGTACGACTTGACCGGAACCGCTTTGAGATATTCCGCCGGCGCCGAGTTTTGCTTTATAAGCCGATTGTTGCTTTTTCAATAAACTGCGGTTGCGTCTTTGTTCGTCTTGTAATGTTAAATTAATTTGTTGTTTTTCCAGTTCGTATTCTTTTTCGGCGGCCCGAGTTGCTGCTTTTATTTGTTTTTTTTGAGCATCGGCCGCTTTTTTAGAATAAAAAACTGATGTAGCTGTCGTCGCGACGGCAGCAGCTGCTGCAATTTCCATAATTAACCTCCTATTTTTAAATCTTGTGTGACACTGACTATTTTAAATGGTTTGGGCAAATCCCCGATAATGCGCCACAGCGGAGTGGTTGGGGATCTGTTCCATCCAAGTGCTCTGACAACAATATCCGCCGTTTGATTTTTGACGGCACTGTTTAGGCGATATCGTCCTAAAGCATAGGGCATTTCTTGATGTACGCCCGAACCGGTATCAATTTCCAATGTATTGGTATCGATAACACGAAAACAGGCCTTAATCAACCGACAACTGGATACGGGAGCCGGTGCATTACTGGCTCCGACCGCAGGTGGTAAGGGTGAAATAATATGGGTGTATCCCAATCCTGTTTCTAAAGTTTTAGCCGTTGTTGTTAAATGTAGTGTGGTTTGTGCTACTTCGTCCGGTAAAACAATGTCATCCGCCATAACTTTAACTGTTTTTCCGATTAAATGTGTCGGTACCGAAAAAGTATCTGTTGGCGTTGATGATGTTTGTAAAGAACCGGCATCCGTATTCAGTGTTTCATCAAATCGTTCTAAATAATAGATATGGTCACGTTTGACAATAACGTAGGTATGTGTTCCGGCCATACAAACCGAAATAAAATCTCCTGCCGTTATCAGTTCGGTCCAACTTTGAACATCTTCTGCCCGAAAAGAACACAAAACACCAATATGTCCGTTTTGCATAACGATGTAAACTTGTCGGTTATGTTTATCATAGGCGCTGTCTAATGGTGTGTTAATCAAATGAGACGCCAATAAGGATAAATCGGTGGCCTGATAAGCTTGTTCAATATCGGCAAATAAAAATTCCCGAATTTCTTGACCGTTTGCCGCCGGAAAAATTGTGGCTCCGTCTACACCTAAGGGCGGGACATATCTGTCGGCGGGGGACCCGACCTGTGTTTGACGATTTAACTGAATGTTTGACGGTGTCAGCGGATCGCCCGACACCATCCATTCAGAAGAGGTCGTAAAGACTTGTAAATGTCTGCCGGCATATAGGGCTCGAATTGCATTAAATCCATCGGACATAATCGTAAATTCTATCGCTTGGGCATCATAGGCTTCTCCCAATTCAAAATTTGTGATGTCGCTGCTTTGACTAAACCACAGTGTGTTTGGCAATTTTTTACTGCCTCCAAAGACTAAGCGTGATTGGTAAAAGGCAACGCATACAGGCCATCCGAATGTGTCATTAAAGGCCGGTTCTGAAAAAGAACGAGTCGGTTCTAAAGTCGAATTGTTGTCCGCATCACTCACCAATTTTTTCTTAATAACGGCCGTTGCGGTTTTTGCATTTGTAACCGCCGTAATTTCGGCATATCCTTCGGCAATTTTCATTTGTTGTCCGACATGTCGGTCTGCAAAAAAGTCGTCAGATGTTGTGAGGGTAACAGAACCGGAAACAGCAGAACTTTTGATTGTAACGGCTGCGCTACAGAATTTGTGGTATGGTTGTAAACAGCATCCGTCTTGTGTCATAAATTTAAAATCGGTTAATGTCCATCCGGCATCGTTTTTTTCCAATTGTTTAGGACAAAACTCAGGATGAGTCAGTAATAATTTATCATCACTTTGGCACCATCTGACTTCAAAAATATGGCTGCTTTGATAGGGAGAGTCAACCGTTGCAACACAGGTATCATTTTCGTAAATTAATATTTTTTTATCTTGTAATACAATTAAATACGGTGTTAATGCATTATATTCCAAACAAATTAATCTTCCTGTATCTGTTAATGTGTCAATGTGTTTTAATCCCGATCTGCGCTTAACGCCTCCGGTAGGGTCAATAAAGACGTTTTTCAGTTCTAATGCCCCGTTTTCATAGGCGCGTAAATCAACTCGCCCTAACAGGTCGTGTGATAATTCACCGGCCGTAAAGTTGGTTTTTGCTGTAAAAAGAGTGCTCATAAACGTACCTCAATTAATGAAAAATCCTGAAATGATGATGGCACGGATTGTTGTGCATCAATGTGGCGGGCTTTACTTAAATCCTGTTCGGCAATTTTGCGTAAATGTTCGGTCCGATTAGTACTTTCCGTCAGTGGAAGGCAAAATTCAGCAGCTAAATGAGAAATCAGTACCTGAGAAAAAAATGGCGGAAAATTCGATTCGTCCGGTCTGAATAAATAGGTTAATAAAACGCTTTCCGAATCCGTGTGCAATTGATTGCCGATTAATCGGTATGTTAATCCTTTTCCAATGCCGATAGGGCCGGCAGAAATGGCCCGCAAGAAGTCATTCGGTAATGCGTAAGCATACCTGAAATCCCCTGTCGGTTTTTCTTTCAATCTGGCGAGTTCTTTTTGAGCGGTGGCAAAACGCCATGGATAAGAAGATAAAATGCCTTCTACCGTTGGTGTGTACAGCTGTTCGGCAACACTGGCTTCGGCACTGTCTTCGGTAAAAGCAGAAATACTTTTGGCTCCGATTTTTGTTAATGCTCGGGAACATAAATCTATTGATGTAAAGGGCATGGAGACCTCCTAAATAACATAGAACAAAACCGGACGGAAAGATCCGTCCGGCAAAAACAATAATAAAATAGGGCTACGCTGCGTCAGATATATCCATTTTGACGATGCCTTTATCATCAATTAAACAAGCCCCTTGACTCATCATATTGTTTACAAAGTGAGCCGCATAGTCTCCATGCCATGTGATATCGGTTTTGATATCTTGTCCCGATGCATGACCAACGGCGGATTTATGATAAATAAAACAGCTGTGACCATCGCCAGACACCGGTAACCCCGTATGCATCATCCATACAATACCCATCCATTTGCGGGTTTCACTGCCCGTTAAGAACGGATAAGCTTCACCCACATAATTGGCATTGGAAAATTCTTCAATGCTCATGAGTTGATTCCAAGCATCCGGAGACAGTAAACCGTAACGTTCTCCGTCATCCGGTACATCGTTTTTATTTAACAGAGTAAAAGCTTGCATAATACGGTCTTTTGTGAGAGCGCCCGAACCGATTGTTTGTGTGGCCCCATTTAAAGCCGAAATAATTAACTCATCCGTTTTACGACCCAAAGCGTAAGCACCGGCTTGAGCCAAAACTTTACGTTCATCATGTCCGATTTTTAATTCATCCAAAGAATCAATCCATTGACCGGAATAGTAGTCTGTTAATGTACATTCTACCGGAGCGTGTGTAATATCATTTGGTGTGATTTGGGCGTTTCTGGTTTTTGTGCCGGCTGTTGCCGTTCCGATGACTTGGAAGGTTGTGCTGGCACCTTTGACACCGGATTTGGACCGGACGGTTGATTGTAATTTAGACCCTTGTTGTTGATAAGCGTTATGGACTTCTGCTTCAAAATGCTTAATAAAAGAATTGTCAATAGTTGTTGTCATAAAATATTCCTTTCAGTTTGTTAAAAATAAAAAAGGTTTATTTATGGTTATAAGGGCCGGAGTCCTTGCCGTTTGATAAACCGTTGGGTTTTTAAGGGCTTTTAAAAAAGTTATCCTTGAAAAAATTATTTGTATAGGCGTTTAAAGCCTTCTTCTACCTGTTTTAATAGGGCAGGATCTTGGTGTTTCCAATATTTCGGATTGCGCATTAAGGCCCGCAAAGCCTCTTCTGTTACGGGTTCTGTGCCAGAGGCTTTTTCGGAACGGATGTTGGGTTCGCTTCCTTCCATCATCATTTTGTAAATTGTCATAATGCCGTCTTTGCTGCAAGCTAATGCCCCAAAAATTTGAGGGTTTAAGTTTTTTTCACCCCAGGCGGAAATTTGTCTGGCGACGGTGTTAAAGGCTTCCGGTCCGCCAAACTCTTGTTCTAATTCGGCCATTTCTTTATCGGCTTGAAAGTCCGCAGATAAATTTTCCAATAATGGTATGATTTTATCGGCGGCTAAATCATAAACAGCTTGGACTTGTTCATTAGTAAAACCAAGATTAAACAGATGTTGATTAATTTCTTCATCCGGTACTAATTTTGGATTTTTCATAACTAAGCTATATTCTTTTGCTGTTTTTGGCATGGTACCCTTTTCAGATGTCGGAACCAATTTAGGACGAGAACTGAGTTTTTTTTCTAATGCCAAATAGGATTTTATGAGTTCTTGTATTTTTACTTCTCCTGTTTTTGGATCTTTAAATTTTTCCGGAATTTGGGTGTTTTCGGATGGTGTGTTTTGTTCGGTATTTTGTGTGTCAACCATATTTTTCTCCTTATATTTTAGGTTGTTCTTTTCCTTGGCGCACCAATGTTTCTATTGTATGAACTAAGAAACGTTGGCCTTCTAAAAAACGCAGTTCACTGTCACTTGCCGTGGGCGGTAAAATACGTTCTTGGGTCAGACTTTTTAAATAAGTCAAAACCTCTTTTCCGTCCGATGAGGTAAACAGACGGGTTAATTTATGTATTGGGGCGTTCATTTTTTTTGCTCCAAATAGTCGGATAAATCTATCACGTCTTTGTCTGTAGCGGAGAGTGGAACTCCGGAAACAGCCGGAATCATAATGTCCGCCGGTACATTTAATTTTCCTCCCAACCATTTGATAAAGACGGGGATATTGATATTTTGAAAGACATCATTGCCCATTTTTGAAATCGTATTGAACCATGTCAGCGCATTTTCGGCATCTTTGTTGGCTTGATCTTGCGCCCGAGTGGATTTATAGGCCACTTTTAACAACCGTCCGTCAATGTAGATTTGCGGAATTTCTCCCCGACGTCGGAGTAAAGCGCCGGCCCGTTCGACCAGAGGCATTAATAATTCGGTTTGTAATCGTCCGTAGGTTGCTCCTAAAATCCGCATCATTTGAGCTGATCGTTCGCGTACTTCCGTTGCTGTCATGCGCTCTTGGTCCAGTTGTCCGAGTTTGTCCCCCAGTAAGGCATGTCGGATATGAGACCGCAAATCTTCTATCATTAACTGAGATACATCAAATTTACCGGGGGATTCTAAAGGTGTTAATCCTTTAGAACCGACGGCTTTTGGAATAATCGCACCGGGGGTCAGTTTGATATTCGCCGGATTCAGTACACCGTCATCTTCGGCTAACCAAATACCCGTTACGGCAATGGAGGCATTTTTCAAAATTAACTCCACAACTTTATTGGCCGTTTTGATGTCGGGTAGGGCTTTCATGACAGGAGAGCGTCCATAAACTTCCCCCGGAGCTTTGACCCAGCGAAAAGAAATAAAGGGTGATGTTGAAAAAACACTTTCCTTTAAGACAGGATTAACACCCTTTAGTGAATCATGCTGGTTATCCGGTTCTAAAAATACGGTATAGGTATATCCGCCGTTTACACGAGGCAACACGGCTTCAATAATAGTGATTTTAATCTCATCTTTTATTAAATTTTGAACGGTTTTATTCGGTAACTCAAAGGTTGGAAAACGATTTTTTAAGGTTAAATAATCTACCTGAGATTTTCTGAAGGTACAATCCAACCGTCCGCTTGGTCCTTCGTCTAAGCAAATTTCGGATAACGGAACGCATAAGAAACGAAATGCCGAAGCATAGCCGATGGGGGCTTCTTCAAATAATAAGCAAGCTGACCCAACCGTGATTAAATCCAAATAGCATTGATGAATTTCTAAAGCAAAATTGGATCGGTCAAAATGGGCTTGCAGTGTTGTAGAAATGTTTTCCAACGTTGGTGCAATTTGAGCCGACTCCGCATTGGTTAAATCCGTTCCGGCCGTTAATTGGAACCAGCGTCCCCACGGAGGTGTCATCTCGGATAGCATAAGGGCGGCTAACTGATCAACACAGTCCGGGGCCGTGCCATCATAGAGGCGGTTGATTTTTGATGAGGTTGTGCTGAAAACGCTTTCTCGTTGTGGGAGGGCAAACTCATAGCATTCGTCCCATGTGCTTTCCCATGCAGAACGTTTGTTTACGGCTTTTTTATATTTTGCGTAAATTTCCTGTATATCGGACATAGATTTCTCCTTAATCTGTTAGAGAGGTGGATTGTTTTTTTTGCAGTCAGAACCATAAAAAAACCGCCCTTTGTTCAGAGCGGTTAGTGTGTTTTAGATACACGTGTGGTTGTTAACTGAGAACAATATAGCATATATTTATTCGTTTGTCAAGGAAAATTTTCCTTTTTTATTCGATAAAAATTTAAATAATTGATAAGGTGTTAATATAAAACGATTTTTTATTCCTAAAAATCTTTTTGTCGTTTCAACACAGGTATAGGGCATTAAAATGGCTCCGGATGGTTTGGGAATCATCGGTGTCGTGCGGATTAAGGTATAACCTTTGGCGTAAAAGGCTGTTTTTATATCTATATTTTTTAAGATGATTGCGTCTGTAAAATGGGCCAGCGAATCAATTAAAATCCACTCATATCCGTTTCCTAAAATGACAAAGCAATGATAGTATCCCTTTTTTAAAAAACGCATCCACCAAAAACGCGGTGTGCCGCCGAAACCGACAAAAGCATACGGATATCTATATCCCTGACACGGGGTATTTTTCATGCGACAATTCCTTTCTGTCTTAAAATATTATCTAAAAAAGACAAAGCGTTATCCCATAACAGGCACGTGCGATTACTGTCTCCGAAATTGGGATGAGGCGGCATTTGCCGTAACCCGTATTTGGACATGATTTGAGCTTGCTCTGTTGAAATTAATCCGCTGTTTAACAATCTTTTGACGGCAATTACAATGTCGGACGATTCGCATGGACGTGTGATTTTTCTGTGTCCGCCTCGGCCTCGTAAATGTCTCAGCGATTCGCATAGGCAACACCAAAACCATGCTTCCTCAGAACTGTCAAAAGGTGTGACATTTTGTGTATCTTGGCTGATAGAATTATCGTGTTTCATCTGTTTTTCCTCCTATATAAACGATGAGAACAAAATAAGAACAAATTAAGAGATAATACAAAAGAATAGGATTGTCAAGATTAATTTATGATAATTTTCCTATTGACAAGGAATTTAAATAATGGTAAGGTGTTTAATCATAACATCAGGAGGTAACATGCAATTAAATTACTCTGAAATTTGGGCCGGTATCGAAAATTTAGCAAATCGTGAGGGGCTGTCGTTATCGGCATTGGCCATTAAGGCCGGCTTGGATCCGACCAGCTTTAATAAATCTAAGCGATTGGGGGCCGATGGGCGAAAACGATGGCCGTCAACGGAAAGTATGAATAAAATTTTAAAAGCAACAAATACAACGATTTTTGAATTTATGACATTGGCCGGAGAGGCACCGATTGTCCCGAAAAATCAAACGATTCCTTTGTTGGGATTGGTGAAAGCGGGGCGTGAAGGATACTTTGATTCGGATGGGTATCCTTTAAGTGTTGATGAATGGGACGGCATTGATTTTCCGTTGACATTGGATAAAAAAGTGTATGCTTTGGAGGTGTCCGGTGATAGTATGGAACCGGCTTATCGTGATGGAGATAAATTAATTGTTTGTCCGGAATCTGAGGTGCGCAGAGGGGATCGTGTCGTTGTGAAGTTGGCCACCGGTGAAGTGATGGTAAAAGAACTTATTCGCGAATCGGCCAGACAAGTGGCACTTAAATCTTTGAACCCTAAACATCCGGACATTGTTGTTTCTGCCGAAGAAGTTTTGTGGATGAAACGCGTCTTGTGGGTCAGTCAGTAAATTTTTTGTTGTCGTTAATAAACAAAAACAATTTGATATCAAATTCGCCGATACTGAAGGAAGTATCGGCGAAAGACAAAAGTCCCCCCTATTAAAAAGCCGAAAAACTACCGACAGACCGCGTAGGCGCTGCTGGTGTTGGCGCGACTGGCGAGGTTGACGTAACCATCGCCCAGGTACACGTAGTACGCGAAGCAAGAATCGCGCAAAACACTTGACCAAATATAGGGATATCCACTGCTGTTCCAGCCCTTTTCGTATAACTCTTCACCAACTGATGTTTTAACGTGCTCACTATTCCAATAAATTGTCGTATCATCATCGTTGCGGACAACGATATCTTCTACAGTTAATAATTGTTTATTCCCTAACGCTTTACATGCCGATACGGCATCCCACCAACTCATGGGATCATTTGAGATATAATACGTGATGTTGGCTATCTTCTCCGTTCTAAATTTAGGCTCAGCTTCTACACAATTGCCACTGGGGGTCGGATTATAACAACTGCCATCACTAGTATTTGTATTCGCACAATATTGATTCGGACCACAATTACATGTTTCAGCTTGACAAGTTTCTCCGACGCACCAACCGGATTG